>NZ_JBYVNY010000004.1:0-237650 GCF_058146105.1 Sporacetigenium sp. TC11
CCGATCACCCTCTCAGGTCGGCTACCCATCGTCGCCTTGGTAAGCTTTTACCTTACCAACTAGCTAATGGGACGCGGGCTCATCTCATACCGAAATTCTTTGATTAAGAAATGATGCCATTTCTTAACTTTATCTCGTATTAGCGTACCTTTCGGTACGTTATCCGTGTGTATGAGGCAGATTACCCACGCGTTACTCACCCGTCCGCCGCTAGGACCGAAGTCCTCGCTCGACTTGCATGTGTTAGGCACGCCGCCAGCGTTCATCCTGAGCCAGGATCAAACTCTCATGATAAACTTGGCATTACTTTTAAATAAATGGTGTTTAATTATCCTACTGTTTAATTTTCAAAGTTCAATTGTTTTTATCCTTTTCTTAAGGACAAGTATAACTATATCACCTTCTACATTTTTCGTCAATGTTTTTTTAATATTTTTTATTTAAAGCAAAAAAGCTGTACTTTTAGAGTACAGCTTTTTTCATTAATAGATATTTATATTATAAACATAGCTACTATAGTTGTTACTGCAAGACCTATAATAACAGGTATTAAATTTCTCTTAGCTAGTTCATAAGGACTTACTCCACATATAGCTGCTGCTGGTATTAATGCCCAAGGAACTAAACACCCTCCACCAGTCCATATACCTGCTATTTGACCTAATGCTGTTAATGCACCTACATTAGTTCCAACTGCTGTTCCAAATACCTTAGCTAATGATCCATTTAAAGCTATTCCTGAGAAACCAGAACCGTCAAGTCCTGTTATAAATCCTACTACAGTTTGAACAGATGCTATCATAAACTTATTCATCGGTACTGTGTTAGCTAAGAACAACCCAATATCTCCTAATAAAGCTGGAGCCTGTTTTACAGTTTCTCCTAATAATAATTGTAGTGGTCCTGATTCTCCCATATAGAAAAATGCTGCTATAGGTATAATAGGTCCAAATATTCTTATTCCAAATACAAATCCTTCAGTTATGCATTCTGATACTCTTTCCAAACTCTTTTTACCGTGATTCATTATACTTATTATCATAATTAAAGCTGCTGCTGTTCCACCTAATAATGCTGTAGCATCTCCACCTCTTAATTGGAATACAGACATAGCCCATATATCTAAAGCAAACAATATTGCTACTAAAGCACTTGCTATTTTAGCTTTAATATTAAACTTCTTATTTTCAGAAACAGGGCTTACTTCTTCTACCTCTAATTTATTGTTCTTTATATCTTTCATAAGCATATAATAAGCTATACCTATAGTTACTATAGCCATAGTCCAATATAATATTGTACCTTCTTGTATAACTGATTGTACAGGTATGCCTGCTGCTCCTGCTGTTATACTTGGTGCCCCTTGTATAACATAATCCGTTGATAATGCAAGACCATGACCAAAGAGATTCAGTGATACTGCAACACCTATAGCAGGAAGACCTACTCTCATTGCTATTGGTAAAAATACCGCTCCAACCAAAGCTGTTGATGGTGATGGCCAGAAGAACCATGATAAAATTAGCATTGCTAAACCTATTGTAAAGAATGCTGTAGTTCTATTTTTTATAACCCTAGTAAATGGTTTTACTATAAGCTCTATAGTGTCATTATCTTCTAGAACCTTAGACAATGCCATCATAGCTGCAATTATTAATATTATCGGACCTAGCTCATTTAAAGCTATTATAAATGAGTTAAATATAGAACCTACAGAAAATACTAAATCATGGGTGTAGTATATTGCTAGAGAGAAAACACCTAGAATACAAGGTACTATTGTATCCTTTTTTAACATCATTGTTAGTAATATAATAACAATGAAAATCATATAAATATAGTGTGCACCTGTTAACAACATTTTTTGAGTTGCCTCCTTTTTCTTTTTAGTACATAATATGCTTGGTCAAGGAATTGGTGACAGAACTTAAAAAAAGGATGCAAAAAAGACGGCCTAAGCCGTCTTTATCTTTGTTATGCTATATTTTTATTTTTTTCATTTTTTATTGATTTTGCTTTATTCATAAACAATACAAATAACACTATAGCTATTGCTATACCTACTGAATTAGAAATCATAGAATTTATTCTAAATCCTTCTGGAGCTTGAAGTATATATGAAGTTGTAACAACTGTCATAAATACCGCTGGAATAGTAGTTATCCAGTGATTTTTATTGTATTTTACTAAAAATGCAGAAGCTGTCCATAGTAATATCATTGCAAGAGTTTGATTTGCCCATGCAAAATATCTCCATATTATATTAAAATCTATGAAAGTCAATGCTACACCTATTGCAAATAAAGGTATTGCTATATAGAATCTACTTTTTAGTGATTCTTGTTTGAAGTTTATAGCATCTGCTATTGTAAGTCTTGCACTTCTAAAAGCTGTATCTCCTGATGTTATTGGACAAGCAACTACTCCAAGTAATGCTAATGCACCTCCAACAGGTCCTAATAACGTATTAGAAATAATATTTACAACCCCTGCTGGCCCACCTTTGTCTGCAATAGCACCAGCTAGTCCTTCTGTTCCTCCAAAGAATGTCATAGCAGCTGCTGCCCATACTAATGCTATTATACCTTCTGCTATCATTGAACCATAAAATACTCTTCTAGTTTCACTTTCTTTTGTAACACATCTAGCCATTAGCGGTGATTGTGTTGCGTGGAATCCTGATATAGCACCACAAGCTATAGTTATAAATAAATATGGGAATATCGGAGTGCTACCTGGATGCAAATTTTGTAATGTTATATTAGGTATATCATATCCCTTTACTATAAGCCCTCCAGCAACACCTACTGCCATTATTATTAGTGATGCACCGAATATAGGATATATTTTACCTATCAGTTTATCTATCGGTAATACTGTTGCTAATATATAATAAACTATTATTATACCTACCCATAGTGTTGTATTCATTCCAGTTAAATCAGCTAATAAATCTGCTGGTCCAGTTACAAATACAACACCTACTAGTATTAATAAAACAACACTAAATACCCTCATTATACCTTTAGTTTTATCTCCTAAATATATACCAACTAATTCAGAAACTGAAGTTCCTTTATGTCTCATTGATAATATTCCAGATGCAAAGTCGTGTACTGCACCTGCGAATATAGAACCAAATACTATCCATAAAAATGCCGATGGACCCCAAAGTGCTCCTGATACTGCGCCAAATATTGGGCCAAGTCCTGCTATATTTAAAAATTGTATTAAGAATATCTTTTTCCAATCCATAGGAACATAGTCAACACCATCTTCATACTTTATAGCTGGTGTTATGTTTTTGTCATCTGTTCCAAATATATTCTCTACGAATTTACCATATACAAAATACCCTGCTATTAATAATATAATTGCACCTATAAAACTAATCATATATTTGTCCTCCTCTTTATTTTCTATAACAAAATGATACATCCTTTAGACAAATGAAATGCAAACATTTTCATGAAATACAAAAAAAAGTGCATGAAATGCACTTATATATTCATTAACTTTTTAAATTCTTTTATTTTACTTCTGCTCACTGGAACATCTGTATTTATATCTTTTAACTTTAGGTTATAGGTACTATTAAACCATGGTATAATTTCTTTTATCTTAGATAAATTAACTATAAATGATCTATGGCATTTGAAAAATTTATCGTCTGGCAAGTTTTTTTCAAACTCTGATATTGAACTATTTACTATATATTCATTTTCCTTTGTATATACTAAAGTTTCTCTTTCCTTAGCATTGCAATAATATATATCTTCTATATCAATAACTATCATCTTATCATTTTTCCATAAGCTTATTTTATTAAATAGCTTTTGATGTTCATCAATATTATTAATTTCATTGTTTTGATTTGAACTATTTTCTAGTTTATTTAACATAGATACTATTCTTTCCTTAGAATACGGTTTTAGTATATAATCAAAAGCCTCTAGTTCAAAGGCTTCTACCGCATGTTCCTTATAAGCACTTATAAAAACTATTTTAGGTTTTATTTTAAATTTGCTTATAGTCTTTGCCAACAATATTCCGTCTAAATAGGGGATATTTATATCCAAAAATATAACATCTAAGCTATTTTCTTGGATATATTTAAGAACATCTATTCCATTATCAAATTCTGCACTTATTTCTATTGAACTAAAATTTTTAATAAAATACTTCAGTTCTTCTCTTGCTGGAAATTCATCTTCTACTATAATAGCCTTCATATTAACACTCCTATATTACAAATTCTATATTAGTTCCTTTATCATTTTTGTATATTTTAAGCCCACTTCCATATATAAGTTTAAGTCTTAGGTGTACATTATAAAGTCCTATTTTATTTTCAGGCATAGTTCCATTATATACTTTTTCAATAATATCGTCGCTTATACCTATTCCATCATCTTGGATAGATATTTTTGTATTTTTTTCATCTATTTTCTTGACAGATATTTTTACATTTCCTCTTCCCTTATGTTTTAGTATTCCATGTATAATTGCATTTTCAACTAATGGCTGTATTATAAGACTTGGTATTTTTGCTATTATACCTTCTTCTATATCGTAAATTATATTTAATTTGTCATTAAATCTTGCTTTTTCTATCGCTACATATGCTTTGACTTGTTCTAATTCTTTGTTTATATCTATTAATTTTTCATTTGATTCTAAATTATATCTTAAATATGTTGATAAGTCTATTATAAGCTCACGGGCATTCTCAGGGTCTATCCTTATAAATGACGTTATAGTATTTAATGCATTAAATAAAAAATGAGGATTTATTTGTGACTGTAATGCCTTAATTTCAGCTTTATTTGCCATTTCTTTTATTTGTTCTATTTTTGCTATTTCCATTAATGTAGATATCATTTGAGATAATCCTATAGCTAAATTTTGTTGGGAGTATGTCATTTGATTTCTATTGCAATAGTATATCTTTAGTGTTCCAGTTGTTTCACTCTTTTCTTTAAGTGGTATTATCATTGCCGACTTTAGAGGCATTTCTTTATTATGAAAATACTCTTCATTTTTAGTTTGTATATTTATTATCTCTCCAGTTTTTATAGCCTTTTTTGTACTATCTCTTACAATTTCTTTCTCTTCACTATAATATTCTTCTCCAATTCCAACATATGCTAATACATGATTTTTATCAGTTATAGAAACTGCATCTGCATTTATTTCATCCTTTATTATATTACATATTTTCATTAGAGAATCTTCATTTATATTCCTAAAGTATGGAAGTGTTTTATTTGCTATATCAAGTGATAACTTAGCTTGTCTAGCAGCTATTTCTTCTTTTTCATTTTGTATACTATGCATTAAGAGTACTACAACCCCAACTCCTATTTGTCCTACTATCATTGGAAAATATATTTGCTTTACTATATTTAGTGATAAGTCAAATGGTTTAGATATAATTAGTATAAGAATCATTGTAAGATTTTCACATATTATACCAGCTAATATACCATGTACCCACTTGTGTTCTTTAGGAGATCTTTTATATACTATACCAGAAACTATTCCTGTAACTATACTCGATATAAGGCAAGGTAATGACGTTACTCCATTTATATCTATAATATACCTATGAGATCCTGCTACAACTCCAGATATTATTCCTACAACTGGCCCAAACAATATTCCTCCAGACATTATAGCTACAGTTCTAGTATTAGCTATTGCTCCTTCTACATTTACCCCACTATAAGTTCCTATTATAGCCAATAAACTAAATACAATAGAAATAATTAATAAGTCCTTTAATTTATAAGAATCCTTTTGAAATATTTTTTTAAATACATTTATTTTTGTACTCAAAAACAGAAAAAACATAAGTAAACTAAATCTATCTACTAAAGTTATAAGTAAGCTCATTATATTTAGTCCCCTTCTTTCTTTTAATTAGTTAATACAACAAATTTTATCATATATTTCAATGTAATTTCCCAGGAAATATAATATTTCTACATAAAAATGCAGAAATATTATTCTATTTTTTACATTAAATAACAATATATTTATTCAATTCTGTTAATAATTTATATTTTATTGGATTTAATTTTCTATACATAAATATAAAAGTCCTATACTCAATGTATAGGACTTTTATATTTATATATTTTGTGCTAATACCTCTTCATATACAAGTTCTTTATATACATATTCACTAGTAGCAGCAGCCATAAGACCGCCGTATTCTAGAGAAAATTCTATTTTATCTCCTACTTCATAACTATTTTCACTATCGGTAATATCAAGTATTAAATGATCAGAACTCGCTCCTAATATATCTATTTTTGAGTCTATAGGAATTATAGAGGATATATTTATATCTTGTTTTCCAATACCTATTATAGCTCTTCTTCTTACTCCTCTATCCTCATATTGTGGTTTATTTCCAAATGCGTCTACTCCTATTTCCCCAATTGGGATAGATGGCTTATTTTTTATTTCTATTATTTCACATACAAGTTTAAATACATCTTGATGTGTTCCTTCTATTATATTTCCATAAGCGGTTTCCTTCCCAAGTGCTATAGCTTCACCTGGTCTTAAGTTTGTTATTCCTTCTGGTAGTTCTTTTTTATCTATTAAATATACTGAACTAGAATTTCCACCTGATACAAAAGGTAGTTTTATGTTGAATTTTTCTTCTATTTTTTTTGCTAAATTGGCTAACTTAGTTAAATTTTTATTTGATGGTATAACAGCTCCATAACAAGTTAAATTTGTTCCCAATCCTATAAATTCTATATTTTCTAATTTTAAAATTTTAGTTACAGCATCAAATAGCTCTTCTTCTTTAAAGTAGCCTTCTCTTAAATCCCCTAGGTCTACCATTAAAACTACTTTGTGTTTCTTATTTAACTTCTCTGCTTCTTCATTTATTTTATATATAGTTTCCATTTCAGAGTTAAAACTTATATCAACGTATTTAACTAAATCTTCTAACTCACTAATCATAGGTATTCTAAGAAGTATTTTAGGCAGACCTACATTTTGTAATTTTTTTATATTTTTAATTCTAGAGTCTGCTATATAATCAATGCCTGTACTTGCAAGTTCCTCTACAACTTCAGGCATTGCACAGTATACCTTAGTCACCATCGCAACTTCTAAGTTATTATTTTTACACTTTTCAACTAATATTTTTGCATTCACCTTTAGCTTATCTATATTTATTTCTAACCTAGGGTACATGCGTATTCCTCCTCTATTCCCAGACTTTTAAGAAGCAATTTAAATGCAGCTTCTGGATATTTTTTAGATAAAACCCCAAGAGATGCCATTATATAATCATTGTCCACTAATATATTTGCTTGTTCTTTTGGAAAAAGTAGCGTTCCCGTTGTATTATGTTTAGCTATAGATTCCATTATTTTGATTCTATTTGGAAGTCTAGTTAAAGCTCCCCCTGTACCAACTATATATTTAACTTCTGTTAAATCCTTACCTTCTGCTATCGTTGTTTTACCGCCTGTTCCATATAAATTTCTTATTTGACCTGCGTGTCTTACAGTAGCTCTTATAACTGCTTCTTTTGCAAGTCTTTCTACAAACTTTATTTGTTCATATGTCTTAGGTATAGGTACATGATTTTCCATCATATTGTCTATATCCATATCTAGTTCCTTGATTAAGTTTTCCTTACCTATTAATTCAACAACATTTTTCATATTTACATATACCCCTAAATCCCCTTCAACAGTTCGCTTAGCCAAAGGTTCTGGGCTTATTAATATTCTGTTTATAGCTTCACTGCCATCAGTTACCGAATGTAGGTCTGTTGTAGCACCGCCTACGTCTAAAACTATTAGATCTCCTATTTTGTCGTATAAAAGTTTGGTACATTCCATAACAGAACCTGGAGTTGGTATTATAGGTCCATTTACTACATCTCTTACATGCTCCATTCCTGGTGCATTTGTTATATGTTCCTCAAATGCATCTTGTATAACCTTTCTAGTTGGTTCTACATTTAATAAATCTATCTTAGGATAAACGTTATCTACTATATATAATTTATAGTTTGTATCTTCAAATATAAGCTTTATTTCTTCTTGATTTTCAATATTTCCAGCATATATAACCGGTATATCTAAATTTAAGTTAGCTATAAGCTCAGCATTGTGAAGAGATGTTTCTCTTTCACCATAATCAACTCCACCTGCTATAAGTATTATATTTGGTTTTATATTTTGTATTTCTTTAAGATCAGTCCTTCTTAATTTACCTGCTGTAACTTTGTGTATTATAGCCCCTGCCCCTAATGCAGCTTCCTTTGCTGCTCTAGCCGTCATATCGTATACAAGACCGTGAACCGTCATTTTAAGTCCACCTGCAGCACTTGATGTAGCTAACATATCATTATATTCTACTTTTTCTTCTCCCAAACTTTTTGCTAAATCATCTATAGCTCCTTGAAGGCCTATTCTTACATCTCCTTCTACTACAGATGTAGGAGCTTGACCTTGGCCTATAAATTGAGGATTATCTGTATGTATATCACAAAATGCATTTACAACAGTTGTGGTACTTCCTATTTCTGAAACTAAAACATCTACTTTCATATTTACCTCCTTAATACTATAAATTAAGGCATTTATACTTAAAGGTGCCCTAAGGCACCTTATATTTAGTTAGTATTTTATTTATTTTTACCCTTGAGCTAAAGCTTTCATTTCTCTTCTTTTTTCTACTAAGAATGTAGCTACATTAACGCCCTTACTTCCTCTACCAAAACCAGCGTCAACACCTTGCTTAACAGCTGTTTCAGGAGTTACTTGAGTACCACCACAAGCTATCATTATTTTGTCTCTTATTCCTTTTTCTACACAGTATTCGTGTATTCTTCTCATGTTTTTGTAGTGTGTGTCATCATGACTTATTATAGTTGATGCAAGTATAGCATCAGCATTTAATTCTATAGCTGCATCTACTAGTTTTTCTATTGGAACAGAAGTTCCTAAGTAATGAGCTTCTATACCGTATTTTTCTATACCACCATGTTTTATATCTATTATTTCTTTAAGTCCAACAGAGTGTTCATCTTCCCCAACTGTTCCAGCAACTATTTTAAGTGGATTTGCTTCAATATCAGCTCTTATTTCTTCATCAGTTAACATTTTTGGTTCTGGAGGTATTACTAAATCATTTAAATCTACTGTGAAAGGAACCTTACCTTTTAATTCTATTCTAGTTCCTTCTACTGGATGCATCACTTCTCTGTGTATAACTTCAATATCTTCTAAATTCATCTTTTTAGCAAATTCTATAGATGCAAATTCTGCCGTTCTTTTATCTGTTGGTAAGAACATAGTAAGAAGTACTGTTCCATCAGCAGCCCATTCAACCTCAGGCTTTATTTTAGAAGATTCTCTGTTTTCTCTGTTTTCTTCTAATCTAACATTAACATTATCTTGTGGATCTAATTCATCTATATATACTATTTTACTTCTATCTTCAAATGTACAACCACCTATTAAAGAAGATGGACTATCATTATTTTCATCATATTGAGATACATTATTGTATCCATATAAAGCAGTTACTGGAGCAAAATAATCTTCATCTCTTTCAAATACAGTACCTACGCCAACGCCACCTTCTATTTTTCTAGATATACCATCTCCATTTCTTTCTGGATAGTATCCTGAGTCAACAAAGAATCCTTGTTCTACGGCGTTGAAATATCCTCCAACTTCTAGGATTTCTTCCATGTATAATACTGCTCTTTCTTTTATTTCTCTTGCTTTATCTCTTAAATATCCAGATGGCTTAAGTTCTACCATATCCATTAATCCATCCATACCAACTAAAGCTTGTTTAGCTGTATCACATGCTTCCATGTTGTATATATGCCATGGAACGTTTCTTCCTTCATCAGGAGTTATTGTCGATTGTATATCAGCGCTTGTTAACATAGAAGTTAATAAGTTAAGAGCATGAGTAACTGTAGCTTCTCTAGTTGACGATTCCATGTACTTAGTATTCATTTGAGCTCTCATTTTGTACTCAGAAAATACATCTCTTAAAGCTACTGCATACGGTAAATCTAACTTTAAACATGGAGCTGGCGGAGCTGTTGGCGGAACTGTTGATAAACATATATTTTCTTTTTTCATTCCAACTTTAACTGAGAATATAGAATTTAGAGCATGTTGTACCATTAATTCTGGCATAACTTTCCACGCTTCTCTAGCAGTAGCGTTTGCATTGTGTGCTCCATCTATTTGAGCCATATCAGCAAATGCCATAATATTTTTAGCTTCACAAGCATCAACAAAAGATCTTATCATATTAACGTTTCTATATAATACGTTGTATTGTGGATCTTGATGTGCTCCATTTATTCCTTCTTCAGCAAACATAACAGCAACTTCAGGACCTGCAACACCACTTACATATGAATGATAGTTTATTGGTCTTCCTACTTCATCTTCTATTATGTCTAATGCTTTTCTTTGAGCTCTAACTTGCTTTCTTGTTATAGGAACGCCACCTATACCTTGAGGAGTTCCTTCTATAAGACCATCAAAGTGAGATTGTCCTGCAGTTCTTATAACCATTATATGGTCAGCACCGTGCCATGCAGCCATTCTCATTCTTCTTATATCATCTTCAAATCTTCCAGAAGCTATTTCTGTAGTTATAACAGGTTGTGGTTGTGGGTCTATATTGTCAAAGTATTTTGATGATGGTAATCCTATACTGTTTTTAAGTGGAGTAGAGCAGTTAGTATATTCAAAAGGACCCATCTTTAATCCTTCTTCAGCTTTTCTCCAAGTCCAACCTCTTCTTTTTGGCTCATATTTATCTAAATCTTTAAGTAAACTTTCTATGTTTAATTTTTCATTTTCTTTTATAAGCATGCTGTTGCACCTCCTTTGAACATTTCAACAACTTCATCCCAGTACTTGCCTTCACATAATGCAACTCCAGCTTCTCTTATCGAAATATTTTTCTCCTTTGCTAACTTATAAACTACGTGTCCTGCACCTTTGCCCATTAGCCCTCTATCTATAACACCTTCAACTATAGGTGCAGCTTCAAGAGATGAAAATCCCATTCTTAAAAGCACAGATCGTTCTATAGAAGGAGATGTATTTTTCTTTCCAAGGTCTAGTAATGGTTCTACCGCTTGTTCTGCAAGCTTCCAAAATCTTTCATGTAATTCTTCTTCGCTTAAATCAGCTAAATGTTTTCTTCTTATTTCAAAGTCATCTGCTCTCTTTATCATACAAAACACCCCCATATTTTATGCATTTTGATTAACTGTGTAATTTACATTTAATTCATCTAATACTTTAAGTACGAAATCTCTAGAACTCTTACTATCTTTAGCCATGAATTCTATATCCTCTTCATTTACAGCGGTAACTTTATTATTAGTTATACAATTTCTTACATAAGATTTTCTCATTTTATCCATATCTGAATCTTTAACTTTTATTAAACTTGGATGAGAAGGTAGTATTATATTAGAACCTGGTATCTCATCTTCTGGATTTCCGAATTTTATTTCTACTCCATTTTCTCTAGCGAATGTAAGTTGCGGCTGTATATGTTTACCAGCTCCAGTATACTCAGTTTCTTGAACTACTATTATTTGATCTTCATTCATTTCTTGTGCAATTGCAAATGCAGCAGCTAGTGCTGTATTTCCAGCAGGACCTCTTTCAATACCTTCTAGTTGTGCTAAAGCCTCTGTCATATAAAATACTTCACCTTGATTTACAGTAACATATCTATCCATATATCTAAGTGGTCTTGCAGCAGATCTTGGAACATCTGATCTATCTGGCCATGTACTAAATGGCATACCAAATCCAGTGTGTCCTGTTGTAAATGATTTTTTATTAAATTGTTCATCAGAAGCCATATGTAATCCCTTTAAGTTAACACTAGCTGCAACTATTTGAGTATCTACCGCTCCTGCCTTTATAAGTCCTCTTGCTGTACCAGTTAAATTTCCTCCACCTGCATTAGTGCAAACTACTACATCTGGGTCTTTGCCTAATTTTTCTCTAAATTGTACAGCTAATTCATATCCTAGAGTTTCAACACCAGCTATGCCAAATGGGCTATAAAGCGATGCATTGAAATATCCGGTTTCCTCTAGTAATTTTAAGAATGTATAAAATAACTCTGGACCAACTGTTAACTGAATAACTTCAGCGCCATAAGCTTCGCATTTTCTAGCTTTTTCTATTATTTCAGGTTGACCTATACCTCTGCTATCGTAGCATTCTTGAACTACTATACATTTAAGACCTTGCATAGCAGCCTGAGATGCAACTGCTGCACCATAGTTCCCACTAGTAGCAGCTATAACCCCTTTATACCCAAGTTTTTTTGCATGATATACAGCATTTGCTGCACGTCTTGCTTTAAAGCTTCCCGACGCATTAGATGCCTCATCTTTTACAAATATTCTTGCACCCTTACCTTCTGGTGCTATTTTTCTTGCAAGTGCTGTTAAGTTTTTAAGTTCTATTATTGGAGTATTTCCTACAGCGTTTTCACCTTGGATTTTTTGCATCTCATCTAATGTATATCCAGTTTCTTTCATCATTCTTTCATAATCAAATGCTATAGAACCTGATTCAAAAATTTTATAATCAATTCCTATTGCATTTTTCATTATTTCATTTTTTCTTGAAGTAACCCCTACATAACTCATATCTTTACTCATTGCTGTCACCTCCAAATAATACTTCTTTTACTTGAAGACCTATTTGTAATATTTCTGGAACAAATTTTCCATAATCATGTGTATAATAAGGATTTATATCTACTAGTTTCCCATCTACTTCTCTTCCTGTAATAGTAGTAACTCTAACTTCATCACCTAAGTTAGCATCATTATGTACAAATCCCTTAACCCACATTTCCAAAGGAACACTTTTAGTGTCCTCTGGAACTTGTGGAGCTCTATCTATAGAATTTAGTACAATATTATGTACTACAACCCAGTCGCCTTTGTTAGCTTTCATTATATTCACTTCCTTTAATTAATTCGTTTATATATTAAGCATTCGCTAATTCTTCTAATTCAACTTCTATTAATTTTCTAACATCGCCCATCATTGCTCTTGGAACTGGTATATCTAACATAGTTCTAAGGCCCGGTCTAGCATTTATAACGTGTGGTATAGAGTTAACACACATAGCTATTGTTCCTACTCCTCCAGGTATTTCAGGAGTTATTTGTAAATTTATATTTGGAGTTCCGCTTATAGTTACATAATCTCCTGTTCCTTGACCTTCTAAATGAGGTAATATTTGTTGTGGATGTTCCATCTCTATTTTTAATTCTCCATCAACATATGCATATCCACACTGACGACAACCAGCAACATTTCCAGCTGCTACTTCAGCATATTTAGACTTTCTATGTACATTTGACATTATTGGCTCTCTAGTTTGATCAACTTTATCTAAATTCCAACCTATTCCATCAGTTATCATTCTTATTGATTCAGGGAATCCAACATGTCCTGCTATTGTACTATCTGCAATTCCTCTTTCGAATTCTTCTTTAGTTACTCCAACACCTTGTTCTTCCATAACAGCATGACCAAATGGAGATAAATCATTTACTCTTGAAGCTTTTATATGATTAACTTCTTCACAAGTTCCTGTTAAAGCTAATATTAATAAGTCTAGTACAAATCCTGGGTTTATACCTGTTCCAAGTACTGATACTCCATTTTCTTTAGCTATTTTATCTAATTTATCTGCTAATTCTGGTTCTTGAGCTTGTGGATAAGCCATTTCTTCAGCTGTTGATATAACGTTTATCTTTCTTTCTAATATGAATTTTATTTTATCAAAAGCATTTTTTGTAAAAGAGTCAGTAGCTAATAAAACTATATCTGCACTTTTTTCTGTAAAAGCTTCTTCTTGGTTAGAATTTATTATAACCTCTGGTCTATCTCCTCTTTCAACTTCTAATACATCGTATATGCTTTTCCCTACTCTTTGAGCGTTTCTATCACAAACAGCTACTATTTCTATTCCTTTTTTCTTTAATAACATTTGAGCCATTCCACTTCCCATAGCTCCAAATCCCCAAATACCCACTTTAACGTTTCTGCTCATTTAATTGTACCTCCATAAAATTATATATTTTAAAATTTATTTTTTTAATTTTTACACTATAATATATAAGCAATTGATGTGCCAAATATATTTAATTTTCTAAAATATTTATTAAAACATTGAAATTCCTTATATTTTAATTATTTTTTATTTTCTGAATATAAATAATATAAAGAAAAAAGAGCAAAATATTTTGCTTAAGTGCATATTTTTTGGCACTATTGCAAAATATTTTGCTCTTTTTGTGTAGTTTTGTTACAAGTTATATTTCTTTAATTTATATTGGAGTGATTGTCTTTTTATCCCTAGTTTTTTAGCTGCCTTACTTATATTATTGTGTTCTGTTTCTAATGCATTTTTTATAAGTTTTATTTCTATTTCCTCTACTACCTCTTCTAAATGTCTATCATTAATATCTAATTCATTTATAAAACATTTTTCTTGAATTTCTATATTATTATTTTCTCTTAATTTGTTATTTGTTTCATTTTCTTCATGGTATTTATGTATATTTAACATACTACTATCTATTATTTCTTCTTTGTCTATTATACTCATAGCAGAATATATAGTATTTTCAAGTTCTCTAACATTTCCATTCCAACTATGATTCATAAGTAATTTTTGTGCATTGTCGGAAAATCCCAATATGTTTTTATTTAGTTTTTTATTATATTTATTGATAAAGTTATTTGCTAAAAGTAATATATCTTTTTCTCTTCTTCTAAGAGGTGGTATTTCTATTAATATTACATTTAGCCTATAGTATAAGTCTTTTCTTATTTTTCCTTGGCTCAGTATATCTTTTGGATTTTCATTTGTAGTAGTTATTATTCTAACATCTACAGGAATATCTTTAGTTCCCCCAACTCTTCTTACATATCCTTCTTGAAGAACTCTTAGAAGTTTAGCTTGCAATTGTATTGGCATAGAGTTTATTTCGTCTAATAATAAGGTTCCTCCATTTGCTTGTTCAAATAACCCTGGTCTATCTAAGGCTCCTGTAAATCCACCTTTTGTTGTTCCAAATAGTATTCCTTCAAGAAGTGTTTCTGGAAGAGCTGCACAATTTTGAGCTATAAAAGGCATATTTGATCTATTGCTTAAATTATGTATTCCTTGACTTATAAGTTCTTTCCCCGTTCCAGTTTCACCGTATATAAGAACTGTAGCAGGTGTCTTTGATGCCTTTTTTGATAATTCTATTGCTTTTATAAACTTTTCACTTTCACCTATTATATCTTCAAATGTATATTTATTAATCTTCTTATCTAACTTTTGGACATCTTGAATATTACTTTGCAGTTTAACAACTTTATCTGATAATTCCTTTATATTCGTTATATCTTTTGATATTTCAAGTGCGCCAATTAGTTCATCTTCTATAACTATAGGCATAGTTGTATTTACAGTTGTTATTTCTCTACCATGTTTATTTAGATATGTTTGTATATTATTTTTTGTCATCTCTCCTCTTTGAAGGGCCTTTATAAGAGTACTACTTTCATTATCTAAACCTTTAAACACATCAAAAAATGATTTATTTAAAACTTCTTTTCTACTCATTTTTTCTAATTTTGACATAGCTTCATTGTATATAATTGTATTTCCATCTTTATCTATAAAATGTACGCCTTCATCTAAATGCTGTAGTATTTTTTGTACTAATTTTATATATATTTTCCCATTCATAAAAACCCCCGCAAAAATAGAGTTGAATCGCTTCAACTCTATTATACCTATTCATATGTTATTATTCAACTTATACCATTTCATACTCTTCATATAAAGGGAATTTGTCAGTTAATTCAACAACTAATTTTTGAGCTTTTGATACATCGTTATAAGTTATAGCTAGATCTATTGCCTCAGCTATTATTTTCATTTCTTCTTCTTTCATACCTCTAGTTGTAACAGCAGGAGTACCTATTCTTATACCACTAGTTACAAATGGGCTTTCTGGATCAAATGGAACTGTATTTTTGTTTACTGTCATAAATGCTTCATCAAGTCTTTTTTCAGCTTCTTTTCCAGTTATACCCTTATTTCTTAAATCAAGTAACATTAAGTGGTTATCAGTACCTCCACTTACTAAGTCAAATCCTCTATTGATTAATTCACTTGCTAATTTATTAGCATTTTTTATTATTTGAATTTGATATTCTTTGAATTCTGGACTTAATGCTTCTTTGAACGAAACTGCTTTTGCTGCTATTATATGTTCAAGGGGTCCGCCTTGTATTCCAGGGAATATAGCTTTATCTATGGCCTTTGCATACTTCGCTTTACATAGTATTAATCCTCCACGAGGTCCTCTCAATGTTTTATGAGTTGTAGTAGTTACGAAGTCTGCTACTTCACATGGATTTTGATGAAGACCTGCAGCTACAAGACCTGCTATATGGGCCATATCTACCATTAGCATTGCTCCTACTTCATCAGCTATTTCTCTGAATTTTTTAAAATCTATTTCTCTTGGATATGCACTAGCACCTGCAACTATTAGTTTTGGGGTTACTTCATGAGCAAGATTTCTCACCATATCATAATCTATTACTCCATCTTCTTTAGTTACACCATACTCAGTAAAATCAAAATATTGACCTGATATATTTGCTGGTGATCCATGTGTTAAATGGCCACCTTGAGACAAATTCATACCCATTACCTTATCTCCAGGTTTAAGTACAGCAAAGTATACCCCTATATTTGCATTAGCTCCTGAATGAGGTTGGACATTTGCATGTTCTGCATTAAATATTTTTTTAATTCTCTCTATAGCTAAAACTTCTACCTCATCTATATATTCACATCCACCATAGTATCTATTAGATGGATATCCTTCAGCGTATTTATTAGTCAAATGACTTCCCATAGCTTCCATAACGGGTATAGAAACTATATTTTCTGAAGCTATTAATTCTAAATTTCTGTTTTGTCTTTTTATTTCTCTTTGTATACTATTATAAATTTCTGGGTCATTATTTTTAAGATTTTTAAACATACCTAAAACCCCCTTTGGTTTTTTTATAAATTAAATTGTTAAAATATGTACATAATATAATTATGCATATTAAAGTATCCCTATGTTAATTTAATTCTAAGATGAAAATTTTCCGTATTTTTAACCATACTTTGAAATATATTTGATATAATGTTATAGATTTAAATAAGTGGGGGTGAATTTATGAAGGACGATACTTCTATTAGAGTATATAAGGAAAATATATTTAGACTTGCATTATTTACAGGAGAATTAATGCTCAAAAATGGCGCAGAGACTTATAGAGTAGAAGATACATTGCTTAGAATATGCCATTCTAGAGGTTTTAAACATGTAAATGTATTTGCGTCTCCTACAGTTATTATAATATCTGATGAGAGATTTGACGGTATAACATTTATGAAAACTATTAGAACTCGTGGAATAAATCTAGACAGAATATCTGCTATAAACAGTTTTTCAAGAGAATTTGTATCTAATGAAGATATGGATATTTCTGAATCTATAAAAATACTAAAGGTTATAGAAAAAACATATATAAATAATGAAAAAGTCTCATTAACTGCAACAGGCCTTGGTAGTGCTTTTTTTGCATTATTATTAGGAGGAACTTTTATAGATTTTATAATTACTTTTGTAGTATCTATGTTAGCATTAATATTTTATAAAAGAATATCTCGTGTAAGTGAGGTTTCATTTCTTGCTACACTAGCTGCTTCTTCTTTTATCGCATCTTGCGCTATTATGCTAACAGACATAAACATTCTAAGTGCACCTAATATGGTTATAGTAGGCTCAATAATGCCCCTACTCCCTGGTGTTTCTCTAACTAAAAGCGTAAGGGATTTAATATCTGGAGAATTAATATCTGGAGTTACAAGAGCATTTGAAGCCACAATAATATCAGTATCAATAGCAACTGGTGTAGGTGCAGTTCTTCAATTATGGGTTAAGTTAGGAGGGGTAGTATAATGAAAGATATTCCTTTGTATTTACACTTTATATATTCTTTTATGGCTACTGTCGGATTTTCATTATTTTCTAATGTACCTAAAAAATCCATACACTATACTGGAATAACTGGGGCAATTGGATGGACAGTTTATATGTATATAAATAACTCAACTGGAGGACCAATTTTTGCCAACTTCATAGCCTCTTGTATAGTTGCTATACTAGGAGAGTTATTTGCAAGAATAGATAAAAAACCAGTTATAGTGTTTGTTATACCTGGAATAATTCCATTAGTTCCAGGGCTTGGTATGTACAACACAATGACTTATTTTATCCAAGAAAATTATGACCTTGCCATATCAACCGGAATTACTACAGCACTAGTAGCCGGAGCTATATCTTTAGCCCTTATACTAGTTTCTTCAATAGCCAAATCTTTTAAATCAATAAAAGCAAAAAAAGTTGCTAATAATTAGCAACTTTTCTTATTTGAGCAACGTACCTTTTTCTCAAGGTCGTTGGCGACATGAGCAAAGCGAATTTTATTTTAATACAATATCTAAAGCTATGCCATTGCTTTTAACTATATTAGTTATAACTGGCATATACTTTTTACTTTGTTTAAACTTATTATCGTTAATTTTTATAATTATATAAGATATAACCATAGTAATAAGTCCTACTATAGTACTTGCTATTTCCTTAGATCCACTATATCCTATAATATTTAATATTTGATTTGTTGCAATAACTCCTATTAAAAGAGCTGAAAGTGGAATTAAATAAGCTATAGCCGCAGCTTGTAATACATTTGCCGCTTCTAAGTCTACTTCTACAAAATCACCCTTTTTAGCTCCTACACTATTATCTACTTCTACTAAAAGATCTTTACTTTCACTTTCTGTATGACATTTACCACATTCTGCACAAGCTGAATGCTGTTTCATTTGTAACTTAGCTATATTATGATCTAGGGTTTCCACTATAATTCCTGTGCTTCTCATAATAATCCTCCTACTTCATGAATTTAAGTATTGTGTCCATAAGTTCGTCTACCATTACATCTGTTTGTTCTTGATTATCTTTTATACTATTGGCCACACATCCTCTTACATGGTTTTCCAGTATTATAGAACCAACTTTGTCTATGGCTGATCTTATGGCTGCTATTTGGACCAAAACATCTACACAATATCTATCTTCTTCTACCATTTTCTGTATTCCCTTTACTTGGCCTTCTATTCTATTTAATCTTTTGGTTATAGATTCTTTACTTTTTTTGCTTTCATCTGATAACTGCTTCATTTATTCACCTCTTTAATTATGTTAATACATAATATAGTAATAATGAAAATAATAACGTTAAGTTCCTTATAAGCATTGCATTTCTTTGTTGTATATTATACTTATCAACTAAATTAACCAATATATATCTAGCTACTATATTCAATATTCCTAATCCATATAAAACCAATACATTATATAAAGGAACATCAAATAAATCTGGAAGTATAAATTTACCTATTAAGTATAATACCCCAAATGCTATTGTAAACAATCCAACTTCATTAAATGTTTTTTTATTCATAAGTTCCCCCTAAGATGATATCATATTATAATTATACATTATTTTTGATAATTTGTACAAAAAAAGAGGCTGTAAATAATTACAACCTCAATTTATTATTTATTTGATATTTCAACTTTTATATTAAGTTCCTTTAATTGTTTATCTTCTGCAAAACTTGGGGCATTAGTCATTGGGTCTGATGCATTTTGAGTTTTAGGGAACGCTATTACCTGTCTTATGTTTTCTTCTCCGGCAAGTAACATAACAAGTCTATCTAAGCCAAATGCTATACCACCATGTGGAGGAGTTCCATATTTAAATGCATCTATTAAGTATCCAAATTTATCATAAGCTTCTTCTTGGCTAAATCCTAATGCCTTAAACATTTTTTCTTGAACATCAGAATTGTATATTCTTATACTTCCTCCACCTATTTCAAATCCATTAAGAACTATATCATAAGCTTTTGCTCTTAATGAATCTTTATCTTCATTATCTAATTTATCTAAATCCTCATCCATAGGTGATGTAAATGGGTGGTGTTTAGCAACATATCTATTTTCTTCTTCATCATACTCAAATAATGGGAATTCTGTTACCCATAATAACTTATAATCATCTTTATTTAGTATATTAAGCCTTTTTGCAACTTCTTGTCTTAAGTGTCCAAGTGAATCAAGTACAACATTATCTTTATCAGCTACAAATAAAAGTAAATCTCCAGCTTCTCCATCCATAGCTTTTATTATTTCATTTAGTTTTTCTTCACTAAAGAATTTTGATATTGGGGAAGTTACTTCATTTTCACCTATCTTCATCCATGCAAGGCCTTTTGCTCCATATGTTTTAACATAATCTTCTAATGATGATATTTGTTTTCTTGTAAAACTTTCAGCGCTTTTATTTATGTTTATACCTCTTACACTTCCTCCATTTAATACTGTGTCTTTAAATACTTTAAAGTCAGAGTTTGACACTATGTCTGATACATTTTTGATTTCAAATCCAAATCTTATGTCTGGCTTATCTGATCCAAATCTATCCATAGCCTCTTTGTACGGCATTCTATGAAGAGGCAACTCTATATCTACATTTAATGTTTCTTTGAATATAACTTGTAGCATTTTTTCCATTATATCTATGATATCGTCTATTTCAACAAAAGACATTTCACAGTCTATTTGTGTAAACTCTGGTTGTCTATCAGCTCTTAAGTCTTCATCTCTAAAGCATTTAACTATTTGGAAATATCTATCCATACCAGAAACCATTAGCAACTGCTTGAATATTTGAGGAGATTGAGGTAATGCATAAAACTTCCCTTCATTAACTCTACTTGGAACCAAATAATCCCTTGCTCCTTCTGGAGCTGGTTTTGTTAAAAATGGAGTTTCTATTTCTAAAAATCCATTGTCAGATAAATAATTTCTAACTATATTAGAAACCTTATGTCTTAATATAAGATTTTTTTGCATAGATGGCTTTCTTAAATCTAAATATCTATATTTAAGTCTTAAATTTTCTGATACATCGTCGTCATCTTTTATGTATATAGGTGGTGTTTCAGATTTATTTAATAATCTAAGTTCGTGAGCAAATATTTCTATATTTCCTGTAGGTAAATTAGGGTTTTTTGATTGTCTTTCTTTAACACTACCTTTTATTGCTATAACATATTCTGATCCTAATTTTTCTGCCTTTTCAAATGCTTCTTTACTAACTTCTGTATCAAATACTATTTGACATATACCGCTCTTATCTCTTAAATCAACAAATACTAATCCACCTAAGTTTCTTTTCTTTTGTACCCATCCCATAAGTACAACTTCTTCATCTATATGGCTTTCTCTTAAATTACCACAGTAATGAGTTCTTTTTAGTCCGTTTAAATTTTCCAAGTTACTCCCTCCAAATATTACAATCTATTTTTTAGTTCTTTTACTATTTCACTTAGTTTTATAGTGTTTTGCTCTGATGTAGACATATTTTTAAGCGATACAATGTCTTTGTCTAACTCATCATCACCTATAACTATAGTGTATTTTGCATTTATTTTATCAGAATACTTAAACTGAGCTTTTACACTTCTATCTAAGTGGTCTTTATCTGCAGCTATATCGTTGTTTCTTAAATCTTTTAATATTCTAAAGCTTTCATTTTTTGCTTTATCTCCTATAGTAACTATAAATATATCCATAGCATTAGGATTTTTTATCTCTATATTATTATTTTCCAAAGTTAACAAAAGTCTTTCTATTCCCATACCAAATCCTATACCACTTATTTTTGGCCCACCTAATTGCTCAACCAATCCGTCGTATCTTCCTCCACCACAAACTGTACTTTGTGCACCTATATCTTCAGATATTATTTCAAATGCAGTTTTAGTGTAATAATCAAGACCTCTAACTATTTTTGGATCTACTACAAAGTTTATATCCATTGCTTTTAGATATTCTTTTACTTTTTCAAAGTGGTCATTACAATCAGGACATATGTTTTCTATCATAAGTGGTATATCAGTTAGGTTAGATTGACAAGTTTCATTTTTACAATCTATTACTCTCATAGGATTTTTATCTGATCTTTCTTTACATGTATCACATAAAACATCTATTTTAGATGATAAGTATTCATTTAACTTTTCATTATATTCTTTTCTACAAGTCGGACATCCTACAGAGTTTACTCTAAGTTCTAAACTATTAAGCCCAACTTTGTTTAAAAATGTAACTGCTAATGCCATAACTTCAGCATCTATAGATGGTAATTCACTTCCAAAAGCTTCCACACCAAATTGATGGAATTGTCTTAGCCTTCCTGCTTGTGGTCTTTCATATCTAAAACATGGTGTTATGTAAGATACTTTTGTTGGTTGTGTATCTGCATACATTTTATGTTCTATAAAAGATCTAACTACAGGTGCTGTTCCTTCTGGTTTTAATGTTATTTCTCTTCCGCCTTTGTCTTGGAAAGAATACATTTCTTTTTGAACTATATCAGTTGTTTCTCCTACACCTCTTTGGAATAACTCTGTATGTTCAAATATAGGTGTTCTTATTTCTTCATATCCAAATAAACTACATACTTTTCTATATGTAGCTTCAACGTAGTTCCATTTATAAGATTCTGACGGATTAATATCCTTAGTTCCTCTTGGGGCTTTAGTCAACATTTTTAAAAACCTCCTTCTTTTTTCTTTCTACCATTTCATCAACTCTAGATATATATTGTTCTACATTTTTTACGTTGTCAACTCTTTCTATTCTATCTTCATCTAAATATACGAATTTAGATATAGAACCTGCTCCTAATGCATAGTTACTTTGCTTTTCTTCCATTATCTGTATATTGTATATACATTCGTATCCTTCTTTAGAATATCCTATATTTTCAAGATTTCCTAACATATGTTTTTGACGGTACATATAGTAAGGATTAAGGTTCATATTCCGAGAATATTCCATAGATAAATCTATCATTTTTATCATTTCTTCATATCTAGTTAGCTCATACTTATCTAAATTTTCTTTTAAATTAGATGCTCTTTTTATAGCCATAGTATGTACTGTTAAACTTTCCGGACTTAACTTACTTATTTCTTCTAGGGTATTTTGTACCATATTTATATCTTCATCTATAAGACCTAGTATTATATCCATATTTATATTGTCAAAGCCTAAGCTTCTTGCTTCATAAAATTTAGATATTATATCATTTACTTTATGATCTCTTCCTATTTTAACTAATGTATCGTCATTCATAGTTTGAGGGTTTATACTTATTCTGCTAACTCCGTGTTTTTTTAAAACTTCTAATTTTGATTTTGTTATTGTATCAGGTCTTCCTGCCTCTACAGTGAATTCCTTAATATTACCTAAATCGAAGTTTTCATATAAAGATGAAATTAGCATATCCATTTCTATCTCATCTAAAGTTGTAGGAGTTCCGCCTCCTATGTATAGTGTTTCTATTTCCTTATTTGTATCTTTAACTATTTGTGCTAGTCCTATTATTTCCTTAATTAAAGCATTTACATATTCTCTTTTTAAATGACCGAATTGTCTAAGTGAATTTGATGGAAATGAACAGTATACACATCTAGTTGGACAAAATGGTATACTTACATATAAAGATATTTTGTTTTGATCTACTGGATATATGAATTTTCTCTCGCGTTTGGCTATATCTAGAGATAAATCTATTTTTTCATCTTTTATAAGGTATTTATTTCTTAATATATTTCTTATCTCATCATCACTTTTGTTTTCATCCATAAGATTATGAAGTATTTTAACTGGTCTTATGCCAGTTAAAATACCCCAAGGAACATAAGATTTATATATTTTATCCAAAACATTGAATACACTTCTTTTTATAACACTTTTAACTTGTTTTTTTATTTCAAATTCATTTTTATCCAATAAGCTAGATTTCTCTTCATTGGATAAGGTAAGTATTCCATTTTCATAATAATAAGTATTACACTTTATAACTTCATTATCTAAGTTTAAAGTATTTATTATTAAATTATTCTTGTCATCTTCATTTTCACTAAATTTAAATTCACTTGTAAATAGCTTTATTAGTTCGCCTATCTCATATTTATAATCGTGATTTTTTAATAATACCTTTATCATTAAAACTACTCCTTTGTATTTTATACCATATAAGGATTAGTAACTTTTTCTATACCAAGTCTTGTAGCAGGACCATGTCCTGGAAATACAGTTATCTCATCATCTAACTTAGATAATTTATTAAGTGAGTTTTGTATATCTGAATAATCTCCACCAAACAAATCTGTTCTTCCTATACTTCCTGAAAATAAAGTATCTCCTGAAAACATAATGTTATCTACTTTTATACATATACCTCCTGGGGTATGCCCTGGTGTATGTATTATTTCTAGATTTAAATTTCCTAACTTTATATTTTGACCGTCTTTTACATATTCATCGGCATCTATTTCTACTATTCCACATCCAAGACTAGATGTTAAATTCTTATCTTTATCATTTAGTAATTCTTTTTCATCTATATGAGCAATAATTTTAGCCTTAGTTATATGCTTTAGTTGAGGAACTGCACCTATATGGTCACCATGGCTATGTGTCAATATTATATATTCGATACTCAATTCATTTTCACGTATTGATTTTAATATATCTTCTATACTTCCTCCAGGATCTATAACAGCCCCTTTTCTTGTAACTTCATCCCCAATTATATAGCAGTTGACTCCAAGTATACCTGCAATCATTTTTTCTAGTATCATAGATACACCCCCTAGAAATTTTTCTTAGAATCTATTAACATTGTAACTGGACCATCATTAGCTATGTCTACTAGCATATGAGCTTGAAATCTACCAGTTTGAACTCTTAATTCATGTTGCTTTGCAATTTCCACAAATTCTTCATATAATTTATTAGCAAGTTCAGGTTTGGCTGCATCTGTAAAGCTAGGTCTTTTCCCTTTTCTACAATCTCCATATAATGTAAATTGAGAAACTACTAGTAAATCTCCTTCTATATCCCTTACAGACAAGTTCATCTTATCATTTTCATCTTCAAATATTCTTAAATTCACTATTTTATCAACCATATAATCTACATCTTTTGATGTATCGTCATGTGTTACTCCTAATAATACTAAAAGCCCTCTATTTATATTTCCTACAGTTTCATCTCCTACTAAAACCTTTGAAGATGTAACTCTTTGAACAACAGCTCTCATAAGTACCCTCCTCTTTAGTTTATAACCCTATAAACATCTACTATTCCCTGCATATTTTTTAATTTATTCATAAGATTGTTTAATTCGTTTATATCATCAACTTCTAATAATAAGTTTATATTTACAGTTCTATCTTTACTTGTTCTTGCGTTTATTCCACTTAAGCCCATTTTATCATTTGCAATTAAATGGGTTATTTCGCTTATAATTCCTTTTTTATCTATTGCTATTATTTGTATCTCAGCTTCAAATTTTACATGTTTAGCTATATTCCACTCAACTTCTATTATTCTATCTTTAAAGTCTGTATTATCAATCATAGTGTTAGGGCAATCTAAACGGTGTACAGCAACACCTCTTCCTTTAGTTATATAACCTACAATTTGATCTCCAGGAAGTGGATTACAACACTTTGCAAATCTAACCAATATATTATTGACACCTTTTACAACTACACCTTGGGAGTTCACTTTACGCTTTTTCTTATATTCTTGTTCAGTTAAACTTTTTACTGTTGGTGGTTCTGGCAATTTTTTTATATTATCTTTTTCATATAATTCCTTTAGTTTTCCTAGAACTTGTGATGATATAATTCCACCATATCCTATTGTTGCGTATAAATCATCTGTTGTAGGTTGGTTAAACTTCTTAGTAACAACAGACAAGTATTTTTCATTTAATACTTCATTAGGATTAAATCCTTGTCTTTTTAATTCTCTCTCAAGTGTACTTTTTCCACGTTCTATATTGTCTTCTCTTCTTTCTTTTTTAAACCACTGTCTTATTTTACTTTTTGCATTAGGAGTCTTAGCTACATTTAGCCAGTCTCTACTTGGTCCATTGGAATTTGAAGAAGTTAATATCTCTATTATATTCCCATTTTGAAGTTTGTAATCTAGAGGAACTATTCTCCCATCTACTTTTGCTCCTACACAATTATTACCTACATTTGTGTGGACTCTGTATGCAAAATCTATAGGACCAGAGCCAGCTGGAAGCTCTATTACATCTCCTTTTGGACTAAATACATAAACTTGACTATTAAATACATCTTCTTTTAAGGCGTCCATAAATTCATGGGGATCTTTTAAATCTTTTTCCCATTCCATCATTTGTCTTAACCAATATAGTTTTTCATCAAGAGTAGCCTGTTTTTTAGGAGGTTTTTCTTCCTTATACTTCCAATGGGCTGCTATACCGTATTCTGCGATTTTATGCATATCCACTGTTCTTATTTGTATTTCCACAGGTTCTCCATCTGGACCTATAACAGTTGTATGTAGGGATTGATACATATTTGGCTTTGGCATTGCTATATAATCTTTAAATCTTCCAGGTATTGGTTTCCATAGAGTATGTACCATACCAAGTACAGCATAACAGTCTTTTACAGAGTCTACCAAAACTCTAACTGCCATCAAATCATATATTTCTTCAAAACTTTTATATTTAGTGTGCATTTTGTTATATATACTATAAAAATGTTTAGGTCTACCTGAAACTTCGCAATCTATACTTACTTCATCAAATTTCTTATTCAATATTTCAACTACTTTTGATATATAAGCTTCTCTATGACTTCGTTTTTTTGATATCTTATCTACTAAGTCATAGTAACCTTCAGGATCTATATATCTAAGTGCTAAATCTTCTAACTCCCACTTTATCTTGTATATACCTAATCTGTGAGCTATCCCACCGTATATCTCTAAAGTTTCTTTGGCCTTTTCTTTTGCTTTTTCAGGTGACATAAATTTTAATGTTCTCATGTTATGAAGTCTATCAGATAATTTTATAAGTACAACTCTTATGTCCTTTGCCATTGCCAAAAACATTTTTCTTAGATTTTCTGCTTGGGTTTCTTCTTTTGATTGATATTTTATTTGTCCTAATTTTGTTACACCATCTACTAAATTTGCTACTTCTTTTCCAAATCTTTTTTCTATATCTTCATATGTGTAATCAGTATCTTCAACTACATCATGTAATAACCCTGCAATTATAGTTTGAATATCTAGTTCCATATCTGCTAATATATTTGATACAGCAACTGGGTGTATAAAATACGGCTCTCCTGATTTTCTATACTGGCCTTCATGTGATTCTTTTGCAAAATTATAAGCATTTTCTACGGTTTGTAAATCGCTATTAGGAGCATATTTTTTTATTTTTTCTAATAAATATTTTAGATTTTTATCCTGCATATTACCACCTATCTATTCTAAATATAAAATTCGCTACGCTCATATCGCCAACGACCAAATGGGACCTTGCTCAAAAATTCACTTTGATTAAATTTATATTTAAATATGCGAAAATAGTTGGTAGCATAACCAACTATTTTCATATATAAAATTAATATTTTATTAAAGAGTTTATATGATAATTACCTAACTTATCTCTACCATTTAAAAATTCTAATTCTATTAAGAACTGCATAGATACAACTTCTCCACCTAGTTTTTCTATAAGCTTAGCAGCTGCCTCCATAGTTCCACCTGTAGCTAATAAATCATCAACTATAGCAACTCTTTGTCCTGGCTTTATAGACCCTTTATGTATTTCAAGAGTATCAGTTCCATATTCTAATGCATACTCATATCTTTCAGTTTCACCAGGTAATTTGCCAGGTTTTCTAACTGGAACAAAACCTACCTCTAATCCATAAGCAACTGGAGTTCCCATTAAGAAACCTCTAGCTTCAGGTCCAACTATAATATCTATATTTTTATCTCTTAAATCTGATATTATTTGATCTACTGCATACTTAAATGCTTCTCCATCTTGTAATAGTGTAGTTATGTCTTTGAAGTTTATTCCTGGTTTTGGATAATCTTCTATTTCTCTTATTGAATTACTTAAATCCATTACTTAATCCTCCTAATAGCTTATTTTTTTATTGTGTCATATTTTCGTTTGAAATTATTCAATATTTGAAGACTGTGGCTGCTATTTAAATCTAGTTTTAAATTAGGCTTGGGCATAGCTTCTATATGTATAACATCATTTCTATTTTCATAAACAATTAAATTTAAATCTTTAAATACTCTTAAAATATTTAGAAATTTCATCTTATCCATATTAAATTTTTCTATTATATTTGCATATTCTATATCTACAGACTTATCGTTCATCAATCTTTTGTAAATAATTACAAAATCATTTCTATCTGGAATCATATTATATACTATATTGTCGGTATATGATATATCAGATTTTTCGTAATATTTTATTATGTTATTGCTATCTATTGTTTTATCATATATATACGAATATTCTTCTAATGAATATAAGTAATCATACAGAATAATATTATTATATCTTTTTATGTCTATTTTATCAATATAAGGAAAAAAGATAACGTCTACATTATCGTTATAATCATCTATAATATTAAAATTCAAATTATATTCATGCCCTGTAAGTGAAATATCTGACAACGACTTACATAGTCCTTTTATTGAATTGCATATTATAAGAGTATTTTCATTTATATAATCAAAGATATTTATATCTCTAGTTCCATTTATATCTATATCATTATATATACTATAATTAAACTCTATTGGTTTTATGTATTTCATTAGTTTTGATAAATTTTGATTTTTATTTATATCTTTAGGATAAGACATTCGTACATCTTTTAATAAAAATTGTATTTTTTTATTTCCCATATAATTGTTTTCATCTACTTGAAACAGTAAATCAACTTTATCGCCACGCATAAATTTTGAAGCTAAATAAGCCATATTAAAACCTATACAATCATACTCGTATTTTTTCTTCACTGTAAATTTAAGATGTTGTCTTTCTTTTCCTATACATCTTATATCTATCATTTCTAAATCTCTCATTATAAATCTAGGTGATGGATTATTCATACCAAAAGGCTCTAACTTATGTAGTTCATCTATTAATTCGAAACTTACTACATCTTCATTTAACTCCAACTCTATATTTATATTTTCTACCATATCTTCATCATTTAATTTATATTCTGCTTTTTCATTTATTTTCTGTCTTAAAATCTGTATTTTTTCTTCATCAAGTGAAAGTCCTGCAGCTTGTTCATGTCCACCAAATCTATTTAATAAATCTGAACAATCAAGTAAAGCCTCAAATATGCTAAATCCTTTTATCGATCTAGCTGAACCTCTTCCTTCACCTTCTTCTATAGTTAATAATATAGTAGGCTTGTAATATTTTTCTGTAAGTTTTGATGCTACTATACCAATTACTCCATGTTGCCAATGTTCTTTTGCTACAACTAGAACTTTTTCATCTATATACCTAGGGTCATTAGCTATTATTTCTTCAGCTTCTTTATACATTTTTGACTCTATCATCTGACGCTCATTATTTTTTTCTTCAAGTAACATAGCCAATTCCATAGCTTCTTCTTCATATTGAGATATAAATAGTTGAACTCCTAAATACGAGTATCCCAATCTTCCTGAAGCATTTATTCTAGGCCCAAGAGAAAATCCTATATGAGATGAGCTTATTTTATCACTGTCTATTCCACATATTTTAATAAGGGATTTTATACCAAGATTATTTCCATTTTTCATTAAATTTAAGCCATTTTTTACTATTATTCTATTTTCTCCAACTAGGGGCACTATATCACATATTGTAGCAAATGTTACTATTTCTAAATAATTATACATAGAAATTTCAAATTCATCTTTAGGAGTAAGGCCTTGAATAAGCTTAAATGCTACCCCACACCCACAAAGGGATTCAAATGGATAGTTACAGTCTTCTTGCTTTGGATTTATAATTGCATAAGCATTTGGAATGTTTTCTTGACATTCATGATGGTCAGTAACTATAACATCTACCCCAGAATTTTTAGCAAATTCTACTTCTTCTACTGATGTTATTCCGCAATCTACTGTTATTATAAGGTCGCATCCAGATTTTATTATTTTTTCTATAGCTTCTTTGTTTAGGCCGTAACCTTCTTCTAGTCTATTTGGTATATAGTAATCAACATTATAATTTATAGATTTAAAGTAAAGATATAATATTGAAGTAGATGAAACCCCATCTACATCATAATCGCCATATATCCATATTCTTTCTTTATTTTCCATAGCTTTCTTTATTCTATCTATAGACTTTCCCATATCCTTCATTAAAAGTGGATCGTAAAGATGTTCTAATGAAGGATTCATAAATATATTTGCATCTTTATCATCATTTATTCCCCTATTTTTCAAAATCTGACTTATTTCCGGGGAAATATGTAATTTATCACAAAGTCCATCTTTTTTAACATCACCTTTATGTTTTAAAGTCCATTTTTTGTCGTAAAACATAAATTCTCCACCCTTTTATATTTATTTTTGTTTATATTGAGAACGTATAATAGATATTACCAAATATAAACCCATCATAAATGATATAAAAAATCCTACTCCTGCCAATATTTGTATTAACCTATTGTTTTGTACATTCACTGAGGATATTATAAGTGAAGACCCAACTATTAAAGCTGCTAAAACTACACTTACAGATAACTTATTTGCCATAGAAGTTACATTATTTTCAAGTGTAGAAAATTTAACTTCATCTATTCCAATTTTTAATTCATTTCTCTCTACACTTCTCAGTATAGTTCTAAGTTGTTTTGGTAAAATTCTTATATCGCTTATAATTTCATCTAAATAATTTTTTGAATTTAAAAGTATATTTTTAGGTTTGAACTTATTTAAATAGTATTCTTTTGCAAAATCTTGGCCTACACTTCCTATAGAAAATTGTGGATTTATTAATCTACCCGTACCTTCTAAAGTAATTATAGCTCTTCCTAACATTACAAATTGAGAAGGTAGACTTAATTTATTGTTTTTTGCAAATCTAAATATCTCATTAAATATGTTTGATAAACTTACTTTTTCAATTGAAATATCATAATAATAATGGATAAGATAAGATAACTCATGTCTTAATGTAGGTATATGAGTATCTTCAGTTATAGAATCCAATTCCATTAGAATGTATATAATTCTATCTATATTTTTGTTTACACTTGCTATGAACATATCATTTAATAAGGTAAGTGTTGTATTGTCTATTATTCCTACCATCCCAAAATCTATATAAGCTATACAATTACTGCTTACAACAAATATATTTCCTGGATGAGGATCTGCATGAAAAAATCCATGTTCAAATACTTGTTTAAGAAATGATTTAACTCCTATATCAGATATGTTTTTCATATCCCAATTCATAGATTTCATTGTATCTATATCATTTGCCTTTAGGCCTATTATTTGTTCTAAAACTAAAACTTTTTTTGTAGAGTACTCCATAAATACCTTTGGTATATGTACAGTTTCATCTTCTTTAAATATATTTCTAAATTTCTCTGCATTTCTTGCTTCAAAATTATAATCCAATTCTCTAAAAAGCTGATTTTCAAACTCCTCAACAAACTTATCAAATTCAAATATAGAATCTTTGTAAATATCATTTATAGATTGTACTAAACTACTCATAATTTCTAAGTCAGCTTTAACTTTAGATTCTACGTTAGGCCTTTGAATTTTTATTATAACAGGTTCTCCATTTTTTAGTTTAGCTTCATATACTTGTCCTATAGATGCCGCTCCTATAGGCTTGTCATTGAACTCTATAAATGCTTCATTTATATCAATTCCAGTTTCTTCTTTGAATATACTTTTTGCAATTTCAGTATCATAAGGTTCAACATCGTCTTGAAGTTTTGCTAATTCTTCTATTATTGATTGATCTAATAAATCTTTTCTGGTGCTAAGTACTTGACCTAACTTGACATATGTAGGACCTAATTCTTCAAATGCCTTTCTCAATCTTTCTCCAGTAGACATGTTTTTTATTTCTTCTGGCGGATTAGTTATAGGTATTTTATAAGCTATACCTTCTATATTAAGCTTTTCAACTACATAGGAAAATCCATATTTTACAAATATATAGCCTATTTCTTTGTATCTTTTTAAGTTTTTATAACTTATTCTAATCACATCTACACCTCTTATTAATAAATCATAAATTCACTATCAGAAAATAAGGACAATATTAATATATTGCCCTTATTTTATAATAAATATTATTTATGATTTTGTGCAAATCCAACATAATCTAATGCAGATTTTGTTAAACCTTGTTTTTCTTCTTCTGACAATTCTCTTATTATTTTTACAGGACTTCCCATAGCTAACACCCCTGAAGGTATGCTTTTGCCTGGAGGAACTAAACTTCCTGCTCCTATTAATGTAAACTCTCCTATTTGAGCACCGTCAAGTACTATTGACCCCATACCTACTAAAGCATTATCACCGATAGTACATGCATGTATAATAGCTTTATGTCCTATAGTTACATTGTCTCCTATAATTGTTCCAATGGATACATCTGTATGAACTATAGTTCCATCTTGTATATTTGTATTTTCTCCTATAATTATAGGATTTCCGTCTCCTCTTAAAACGGTATTGTACCATATATTGCTATTGATACCTATTTTAACATCACCTATTATATCTGCACTTGGTGCTACGAAACAGCTTTCATGTATATCTGGACTTTTTCCTTTGTACCCCTTTATCATATTATTCACCTTCCGTCATAAGTTTTGCTTGTATCATAAGAGAACATTCTGTACGCTTTCTTTGCATTTCACATCCAACTTTATAAGGTTTTAGTATATCGTCATTGAAGTTGTATGCATTAGCATGACAGCCTCCTGAACAATAAAATTTAGCCCAACATTCCCTACAATCTTGTTTGTTGTATACGTGTGCATTTCTAAACTCATTTTGTAAATCCTTTGGTATGTCTAGTTCACCCATTATATTTCCAAGTTTGAAATCTTCATTTCCTACAAACTGATGACATGGGTATACATCTCCAGTTGGAGTTATGGCCATATATTCTGAACCTGCTCCACAACCTGAAAGTCTTTTTATAACACAAGGTCCTTGATTTAAATCTATCATAAAATGGAAGAATTTAAATTTATCTTCACCTAATTGTCTATTTGCATATTCTACAGCTAAGTTTTCATATTCTTCAAATATTTTCGGTAAATCTTCTTCTCTTAATGCATATGGATTTTTTTCACTATCTACTACTGGCTCAATAGATGTTAGTCCAAATCCTAAGTCTGCATAGTGAAGCACATCTTTAGAGAAATCTAAATTTTGTCTAGTAAATGTTCCTCTTATGTAATAGTATTTATCCTTTGGTCTTTCATCTATTAATTTTTTAAACTTAGGAACTATTATATCGTAGCTTCCTTTATCATTTAAAGTTGGTCTCATTGCATCATTAACTGCTTTTCTTCCATCTAAGCTTAGTACTACATTGTGCATATTTTCATTTATGTATTTTATTTTTTCATCGTCAAGTAATACACCATTTGTAGTTATAGTAAATCTTATATTTTTATTATATTCTTTTTCTTTTTTTCTTCCATATTCAACTAACTCTTTTACAACTTCCCAGTTCATAAGTGGTTCGCCACCAAAGAAGTCAACTTCTAGGTTTCTTCTATTTCCTGAGTTTTCTATTAGATAGTCTATAGATTTTTTTCCAACTTCTGAGCTCATTAACTCTTTTGCTCCTCCAAAGTCTCCTTGAGCAGCAAAACAATAATTACATTTTAGATTACAGTCATGTGCTATATGTAAACATAAAGCTTTAACAACAGGCTTTCTATGTATAAAGCTAGGATGATTTATATAGTCGTCTTTAGAGTATAATAAATCATCATTTTCTAAATTCTTTAACTCACTATATGCTTCATTTATTCTATCTTCATTATGCTTTGATTTAAGTGTATCTACTATTTCATTTAATGGTTTTTCCTTATAGTAATCTAGTATGTCATAAGCAACATCATCTACTACGTGTACAGCCCCACCATTTACGTCTATTACTATGTTATATCCGTTCATTGAAAATTTATGAATCATACCCATTATGCTAACCTCCCAGTTATATATACAAACTATATATTATCAAATTTATGTATATTTATCAAATCTATACAAGGAAAAAGCAGCATCCCCTATGAGTATGCTGCTAATTTCTTATGTATTATCTTTCGCATTCTTGGTTAGCTACTGTACAAGAAGTTTTACAAGCTGATTGGCAAGATGTTTGACATTCTCCACAACCACCTTTTTCAGCACTCTTCTTTAAAGTAGCCTTAGATAATGTTTTTACATGCTTCTTTTCCATAAAAATTACCTCCTATGCTACAACAATCTTTAATGATTATATCATAAATTTTCCAGGATTTAAACTTTATTTAAAATTCACTCCTAAAATACCGCCTATTCCACCAGATGCTATTGTCAGCAGCATTTTGTATAATATACTCATTTCAAATTTAAATGCATCATTTGCTAAAAATACTGCTACTAGCATAAATGTAATATACAATAGACCTACTAGCATTCCGTATATTAATCCTTTTTCCTTTATTTTTACAGATGCATAAAACCCTCCATATGCAGAAGCTATAGTAGTTATAGATGCAGCGGCCATAGGTATAGTATTACCTGATACGCTTGTAAAAGTAAGTAACAAATTATAAAGTAATATTGCTCCTAATGTAGCCAAATAAGAATAAGCTAAACTCTTAAATATTGCATTTCCTTTTCCCACAAAAACACCTCCCCTTTCTACAAATATATTCCAGGGAGGCTTGTATAATACATATTTACTATTTCTTTTTGTCTAATTTTTCTTGATTTTTCACTGATCCTATAGCCCATTTCTCAACAGGCACCTTTGTTCTACTTGGACCTAGTTCTATTATTACCACATCTTCTTCAACCTTAGCTACATTACCTACTATTCCGCCTACAGTAACTATTTCGTCTCCTACTTTTACTGCACCTCTCATCTCTTTTAGTTCTTTATCTCTTTTTCTTTGTGGTCTTATTAATATAAAGTAAAATACAACGAAGAATAAAACCCATATTAATATTCCGTATAAAGCATTTCTATCCAACTTTACCACCTCTTTAAGTTATTTTATATATTTTTTATTATAACATGTTTATTATAATTCATATCCATATTTTGTGAAAAATTCTCTTCTATAATCTAATAATCTATCTTCTTTTATAGCCTCTCTTACATTTTCCATAAGTTTTAATAAGAAGTATAAATTATGATTTGTTATAAGCCTTGCACCTAGTATTTCATCTGCTTTTACTAAGTGTCTTATATAAGCTCTTGAGTAATTTTTACAAGTATTACAATCACATTCTGGATCTAGAGGTAAAAAGTCTTCTGCATATTTAGCATTTCTAACTACTACTTTACCATGGCTAGTCATAGCAGTCCCATTTCTAGCTATTCTAGTTGGAAGTACACAGTCAAACATATCTATTCCTCTTAGTACTCCTTCTATTAAATCATCAGGGCTTCCTACACCCATTAGATATCTTGGTTTATCTTTAGGCATTAAAGGTGTTGTGTATTCTAGAACTTCATACATAAGAGGCTTAGGCTCACCAACACTAAGTCCTCCTACTGCATATCCTGGTAAATCTATATCTAATATTTCACTTGCAGATTGTTCTCTTAAATCTTTATACATACCACCTTGAATTATACCGAATAACCCTTGTCTATCTGGATTTTTGTGTGCTTCCTTACATCTTTTTAACCATCTTGTAGTTCTCTCTAAAGATTTTTTAACGTAGTCTCTATCAGCAGGATATGGAGCACATTCGTCAAATGCCATCATTATATCTGATCCTAATGCATTTTGTATTTCAGTAGCTTTCTCTGGACTTAAAAAGTGTTTAGAACCATCTAAATGCGATCTAAACTGTACTCCTTCTTCAGTTATCTTTCTAAGAGGTCCTAAGCTAAAAACCTGAAATCCTCCACTATCAGTAAGTATAGGTCTATCCCAGTTCATAAACTTATGAAGACCTCCGGCTCTTTCTATAAGCTCATGTCCTGGTCTCATATATAAATGATATGTATTGCTCAATATTATTTGTGAATTTATTTCTTTTAGCTCCTCTGGTGTCATAGCTTTAACAGTAGCTTGAGTTCCAACAGGCATAAATATAGGTGTTTCTATAACTCCGTGTGGAGTATGCAGTCTTCCTAGCCTTGCTCCACTTTGTTTACAAGTTTTTATTAATTCATATCTTATTGCCGACATATATATCTCCTTATATTTAAATTATTTTATAAACATTGCATCTCCAAAGCTAAAGAATCTATATTTTTCTTTAACTGCTGTATTGTATGCATCTAGTATATTTTCTTTTCCTGCAAGAGCACTTATTAGCATTATAAGAGTTGATTCAGGCAAATGAAAATTTGTAATAAGACAATCTACACACTTGAATTTATATCCAGGATATATAAATATATTTGTCCATCCACTTTTTTCCTCTATATATCCATTTTCATCACTCACTGACTCTAATGTTCTAGAACTTGTAGTTCCAACGCATATTACTCTTTTTCCATTTTTCTTTGCATTATTTATTTTATCTGCTTCTTCTTTACTTACCATATAAAATTCAGAATGCATATCATGTTTTTCTACATCATCAACTTTTACAGGTCTAAATGTACCTAGTCCAACATGTAGAGTTACAAAGGCTATTTCTACTCCTTTGTCTTTTATCTTTTGAAGAAGTTCATTTGTAAAATGTAGCCCTGCAGTAGGTGCTGCTGCCGATCCTTCGTGTTTTGAATAAACTGTTTGGTATCTTTCCTTATCTTCTAGCTTTTCTGTTATATAAGGAGGGAGAGGCATATTTCCAAGTTCATCTAATACTTGTTCAAATATTCCTTCATACTCAAATCTTATTATTCTTGATCCTTCTTCTGCTATATCTATAACTTCTGCTATAAGTTTTCCATCTCCAAAAGAAAATTTAGATCCTATTTTGGCCTTTTTTCCTGGCTTTACAAGTGATTGCCAAGTATCTTTGTCTATTCTCTTTAAAAGTAAGAATTCTATTTTACCACCAGTTTCTAACTTTTCACCTATTAATCTCGCTGGTATAACTCTAGTATTGTTTAATACTATACAATCACCTGGATTTAGATAATCTATTATATCTTTAAATACTTTGTGTTTTATATCTCCGCTTTTCTTATCTAGTACCATAAGTTTTGATTCATCTCTATTTTTTAACGGAGTCTGTGCTATTAAATCTTCTGGTAAATCAAAGTAAAAATCGCTAGTTTTCAAAATGAACTTCCTTTCTATATTATGTTTTATACAAAAAATACAAATACTATATTATCAAACCTAATAATATTTTTCCATATTTTAAATAATATTATTTACTTGGATAAGGAATATTAAAGTGATTATATGCAAGAGAAGTTGCTATCCTTCCCCTTGGCCCTCTATTTATAAACCCTAATTGCAATAAATAAGGTTCGTAAACATCTTCTATTGTATTTCTATCTTCTCCAGTTGATGCTGCTAATGTATCAAGTCCTACAGGACCTCCATTAAACTTATTTATTATAGTCATCATAAGTTTTTCATCTACATAGTCAAGACCTAGACTATCTACCCCCAAAAGTTCGAGAGCATCTTTTGCTACTTCATCACTTATTACTCCATTTGCCCTAACTTGAGCATAATCTCTAACTCTTTTTAAAAGTCTATTTGCAATTCTAGGAGTTCCCCTTGACCTTTTAGCTAGTTCTGTTGCTCCTCTTGATTGTATATCAACTCCTAGAATTTGAGCTGAACGCATTACTATCTTAGATAATTCTTCAACTGTATAATAATCTAGTTTAGATATAACTCCAAATCTATCTCTCAATGGATTTGTAAGCATCCCTGCGCGAGTTGTAGCTCCTATTAGTGTAAACTTTGGAAGATCAAGTCTTATAGATCTTGCAGAAGGTCCTTTCCCTATTATTATGTCTAAACAAAAGTCCTCCATAGCAGGGTATAAAACTTCTTCTACACTTCTATTTATTCTGTGTATCTCATCTATAAATAATACGTCGTTTTCACTTAGGTTTGTAAGTATGGCTGCCAAGTCACCTGCACGTTCTATAGCAGGCCCTGATGTTATTCTTAGGTTTACTCCCATTTCATTTGCTATTATAGAAGATAGTGTTGTTTTACCCAGTCCAGGAGGCCCATATAAAAGTACATGATCTAATTGCTCACTTCTAGATCTTGCGGCTTCTATAAATATTTTAAGCTGCTCCTTTGCTTTTTCTTGCCCAAGATAATCATCTAATGTCTTAGGTCTTAAACTACTTTCTATATCAAAATCTTCGGTTTTCATATTAGAAGTTATTATTCTTTCATCTTCATTAAAATCCATATTTACCCCCTACTTCACAAACTTAGTCATTAGATATGTTAGTGATTTCTTAATAATATCTTCTGTATTAAAGCTGTCTTTCCTACATTTTTCTACAGCTTCTTTTGATTCTTGTATAGAATAACCTAGTGCAACTAAAGCGCTAACGGCTTCACCAGAATGATCTGCAATTGGTTGTGAACTAAGTAAATTAGGCTCAAACTCTACATTAGTTTTGTCAACTTTATCTTTTAGTTCTAATATCATTCTCTCTGCTGTTTTCTTTCCTACTCCAGGTGCCTTTGACAATTTAGAAATGTCTTCGCTTATTATGTATGCTCCTATTTGTTTTGGATTTGCATATGAAAGCATAGCAAGACCAACTTTTGGTCCTATTTTAGATACTGAGGTTAATAGTTCAAACATATTTAATTCTTCTCTACTACTAAAACCACATAAACTCATGTCATCTTCTCTAACTATTAGTTTTGTATATATCTTTGATTCTTGTCCTCTTTTTAAATCTGCCATTGTATTTTGAGAAGTATTTATTCTATATCCTATTCCAAAAGATTCTATTACTATATGATCTATATGAATTTCTTCTACAATTCCTTTTATATAGCTATACATAACGTCCTCCTATATTCTTTAAAGTTTTTTCTAATTTATTAGAGTGACAATGGCAAACAGCAATAGCTAATGCATCTGCAACATCATCAGGTTTTGGAACTTTTTCTAAATTTAAAATAGATTTTATCATTTGTTGAACTTGATTTTTATCTGCTCTACCATAGCCTACTACACCTTGTTTAACTTGTAGCGGTGTATATTCATATACACTTGCGTTGTTATGTCCACAAGCAAGCATAGCAACGCCTCTAGCTTGGGCTACAGTTATTGCTGTTTTAACATTTTTATTAAAAAATAATTCTTCTATAGCAACTTCTTCTACGTTGTAGTTTTTTATAAGTATGTCTACCCCTTTGTATATTCTTTCAAGTCTATGTATTATGTTCATATCTGGAGTAGTTGTAACTGCACCATAATCTATAACGTTAAATTTATTTCCAACATATTCTATAACTCCAAACCCCATTGTTGCAATTCCTGGGTCTATCCCTAAAATGATCATATAATTCCTCCACCAAACATATATTCTATTCTATTATAACAAAAAAAGGCTTTGGAAGTTATATTAACTTCCAAAGTCCTCTAATTTACTATATGCTTCATCTTCTGAATTTACAAATATACCTTGCTTTATTTCGTCTTGACTTGATTTTGGTAGAGAATCAAGATGTATATCTGTTTTTTCTAATATTTCTTTCTCACTATTTTCACCGTGCTTATATACTACAATATAGCTGTCTAATTCTTCTATACTATATTTACCTTTTGTCTGCGTTTGATCATTTATTGTTTCTACTAAAAGTATTTCATATTTACTCATCTTTTCTATTTTTCTATCTGGGTATTCACTTAAAAGGTATGCTGATATATCATTTTTTGATTTTCCTATTAAGTCTTTTGGAATAAGTCCCACCATAGTTCCTCCACCTTCTTCAACTGGAGTTCCATCTGGATATTGTTTTACAACCCATATTTCACACTCTTCACTTATATCCATAGCACTTTCTTTATTGTTCCTATCTATTTTAGCAACCACTTCAGTAGTACTATTATTATCTTTTCCTGATTTTAACCCTATGTATACTCCACTTGCTAAAACTAATATCCCTATTATTGCTATAACTGGTATGTGCCAAGGAAACCTTCTTTTCTCAAACATAAAAACAACCTCCTTCTACAGGTTATTTTATCCAGTTTTTAGTTATTTATACATTTACACTGTATTTATGGTTAACTTTTCGTATATTTTTTCATACAATAAATAAAAGACTTGAAGGAGGAATTCTTATGGATGAAAAACTAAAAGAATTTCAAGACAGATTAGATTTTATAGAGTTTAAGCAAGGTTTATTATTTTTTAAGCAGCCACAACATAAAGCTTCGCCTTTATATGAAATATCTTCTCTAGAATATAAACAGTTAAAAAACTTATTAAAAGTATATGAAGAAAGAATAGAAAATGACAAAAAAATAAATCTAGAAGATTATGAATTTGAAATATATAAAATATGTCCTCAAGTAAAAAAATATTCGGATTCTGCTAAACTAATATCTAAAGTAATATTAAAACCTTGGAACTATGAAAAATTGTATTATCTGGCTGAAAGAAGGTAGGTTAAACCTTCTTTTTTTATTTGTATTTTATAATCATAATATGTTTTTTTCATTCATATAGTTTTAATAAGTTTGTATAAAAAGGAGGCTAATATGATACCATACATGAATATGTACCCAATGAAGAATCAAATGGTTAGTGATTGTCACGAAGGAACTATGTCATCCAATGGAATAGGAATTATACAAGTAAATCCAGACATTGCTATTTTAACCTTAGGAGTTACTACAGAATCTATGGATGTTAAAGTTGCTCAAAGTGAAAATAACGAAATAATTAACAATATATTAAGCGACTTATACGATATTGGTATAGACAAAGAAGACGTTCAAACAGTAGATATAAGTATAAGAAAGGCATACGATTATGAAGAAGGCAGACAAATATTTAGAGGTTATGAAGTAGTACATATACTTAAAATAACAGTTAGAGATATAAGTCAAGTAGGAGAAGTTTATACAATAGCAATTGAAAATGGAGCTAACAGCGATGTGGATATAGACTTTACTGCTTCTAACATTGATAAGTACTATGATAGAGCTTTGGTATTAGCAGTTCAGGATGCTGTAGGAAAAGGAAAATTAATGGCAAATACTTTAGGAGTTAGACTTAGAAAGGTCCCTAGTAACATATCAGAAGTTGTTCTATCTCAAATCCCTCCACCAAGACCTTATGTCCTTGCTGCTACTAAAGAAGTAGGTACTACTCCTATAGCTGAAGGTACCTTAGAAGTAAGAGCAGAAGTTAATGCAGTATTTTGTACATATTAAAAAAGGATGTTGATATATATCAACATCCTTTTTTATGCTAAACTTTCTTCAGTTTCTTTTCCTGGAACAACTCCACCTATTGCAGGTTTAATTGCTCCTGTTGGACATTTAATTAAACATGTTTTCTCTAGACATTGTGAAATACATATATTTGAGTCTACAATAGCTAAATTGTTTTCCATTTTTATAGCACTATAAGAACATTTTTTTGCACATAGACTACATCCTATACAAGCAACACTACAAGCTTTTTTAGCAATTGCACCTTTATCCTTTGAATTACAATTCACACGAACATGTGCTCCTTCTGGAGACATTTGAATAACATTTTTAGGGCAGGCACTTTCACACTTTCCACAGCCAGTACATTTATCTATATCAACAATAGGCAATTTATCTTCACTCATTACTATTGCATCAAATGGACAATTTCTTACACATGTTCCAAGTCCTACGCATCCATATTCACAAACCTTTGGACCACCTAACAATAAACTTGCAGCAAAACAATCTTCTACTCCATTATAATCATACTTTTGTATAGCTTTATTTATAGAACCAGCACACTTTATTTGAGCAGTTCTTGGTTGTATTTTTGCTGCTACTTTTCCGGTTAAATCTGCTACAAGTTTTGCAACTTGTTCTTTTCCTGGTGTACAAAGATTAGGAGGAACATCTTCTACTAAAACAACAGCCTCAGCATAAGCCATACATCCAGCATAACCACAGGCTCCGCACTGTCCTTTTGGTAAAATATCTTCTACTATATGGATAAGAGGATTAACTTCAACTGCAAACTTTTTGTTTGCATAAGCTAATACAAATCCAAAAGTAACTCCAACTGTTCCCATTATCACTAATATCATTATAGCTGTTTCCATATTTAATCACCCCTTTATATTGCAATCATGCCTGAAAATCCAAGGAAAGCTAAGGCCAACATACCTGCTAAAATAAATGCTATTCCAAGACCATCAAGGGATTTTGGTACATTAGCATATCTTAATTTTTCTCTTAAACTTGCCATTAAAACTATTGCCAGTGCAAATCCAAGACCTGAACCTAATGAATGAACTGTACTTTTTAAAAATGAATAATTAGAATCAGCATTTAAAAGAGGTACTCCAAGAACAACACAATTAGTTGCTATTAATAATAGATAAATTCCCCACATATTGTAAAGTGTTGGCGCATATTTTTTTATAGACATTTCTAAAAGCTGAACGAAACTTGCTATTAATAATACAAAGACAATTGTATTTAAAAATGTTAAGCCTAAAGGAAATAACACAAAATGATGTACTACCCAAGCTAGCATAGAACTTAATGTCATAACTGATGCTACAGCCATTCCCATGCCTAAAGAGGCATTTAAATTTTTAGAAACACCAAAGAATATACATAATCCTAAAAATCTTGTTAAAACGAAGTTATTAACTACTACTGCACTAGCAAACAGAGTCAAATATTCTCCCATAGATTACACCTCCCCTAAATTTATCTACCATCTGAAGTAGATAAAGCTACTTTTTGCTTAGATTTTTGTTTTTCCTTACGAGCATCATTCAACTTAATTGCTGCTACCATATATCCAAGTAGTATAAAAGCTCCGGGAGGTAATATCATAATTAACGCAGGATTATACCATGCCCCAAGTATCTGTATTCCAAGTATAGATCCACTTCCTAAAAACTCTCTTATTACTCCAATCGATACCATAGCTAGTGTAAATCCACATCCCATACCTAATCCATCCAACAAGGAAGGTATAACAGGATTTTTTGACGCAAAAACTTCTGCACGTGCTAATATTATTGCAAATACAACTATTAGAGCTAAGTATATACCTAATTCCTGGTATAAAGCAGGGAAATATGCTTGTAAAAGTAACTGAACAACAGTAACAATCGTAGCTATAGATGTAATATACACAGGTACACGAACCTTTGGGTTTACTACTTTTCTAGTAAAGGATACTATAACATTGTTGGCTGTAATAACAAATAATACAGATAGTCCCATAGTTAAAGCATTTACAACAGTGGAAGTTACAGCAAGAGCTGGACATAGACTGAGAGCTAAACGAAATATAGGATTTTCGTCAAATATTCCCTTATAAAAAATTTTCCACAATTCTTTTAAATTCATTTTATTTACCTCCTATATACTGCTCGACTTTTTCAACAGCTTCTTTAACTCCAGTTGTTACTGCTCTTGAAGAAATAGTAGCGCCAGTCATAGCCTGTATGTTTTCAGTATTTGAAGGATCTTTTACAACTTCAAGAGCTTCAGCCGTTTTTCCTTTGAATTGGCCTTTAAATGGTTCTTTTCCAACTCCGTCTCCAAGTCCAGGAGTTTCATTATGAGATAAAACACTATAATCTATTATCTTGCCATCAAGTGAAACAGCTACTAACATTTTTATATGTCCACCAAATCCCTTACTGTGATTTTCAACTACATATGCAACTACTTCACCACTTTTTTGTGCTTCATACCATTCTTCCTTATCTGCTATAGGTACAAATTTATCAGCATCTTTTACTAACTCTTGCATAGCATTATTTTTTAATTCCTCTCTATTTATTGCAGCAACAGGCGCAGTTACAAAATAAGTACCGGCTATTATTATTCCTGAAATCAAACATGCAGCTGTTAGATTCATTGCTATTTCAAAAATGCTATAGTTTTTTTCATTTAAATCTGACATTTGATATTACCCCCTTGCACCAAATTTTACAGGCTTTATAAGTCTGTCAATTAAAGGTGTAATACTATTCATTAAAAGAATTGAATAACATACTCCTTCTGGATATCCACCCTTTAATCTAATTAGTGCAGTAATTGCACCAGCTCCTATTGCAAATATTATTTGTCCTTTTTTTGTAATTGGTATGGTCACCATATCAGTTGCCATAAAGAAAGCCCCTATTATTAGTCCTCCAGCCATCATATGAAATATAGGATCTCCTGTAAAAAGACCACTAGGTCCAAATACCCAAGTTAAAATACCTACTGTAGATATCATAACTATTGGTAATTGCCAGTTTATGTAACGTTTATATATTAAATAAATACCGCCTAATATTAGTAATATAGTTGAAGTTTCTCCTATACTACCATTTCTAGTTCCTAGTAATAATGCTTGATATAAATCTATATTACTTCCATATGTTTCTATTAATTTTGCATATCCTTGTTGTTTTAATATGTTTAAAGGAGTTGCTGTTGTTACTACATCTACTTTAGTAGTTATCTCACTCCAGGTTGTCATAGCTATTGGCCATGATACCATTAATGCCGATCTTCCTATATGAGCAGGATTAAATATATTAAATCCAAGTCCCCCCATTGAATGTTTCGCTATAGCTATTGATATAAATGAACCTATTGCAGTCATATATAACGGTATACTTGGAGGTATACATAAAGCCAATAATAAACCTGTTAAGAACGCACTTCCATCGTTTATTGTTATTGGCATCCCTCTAAATTTTTGCACAAAATATTCTGTAGCTACAGCAGATATTATACCTACTAATACTGTTGCCAATGCAGGCATTCCAAAATAAAATATACCAAATAGTGCAGCAGGTGCCATTGCTAAATTTACATTCCACATTATTTTTGGAATAGAATCTCCTGAATGTACGTGTGGCGATGTGGATACTTCAAACTTACTTTCCTCAATTTTAATTTTTGCTTCTATACTCATAGCAATATCACCCCCTATTTTGCTTTAGCTAAAGCTGCATTTTGAGCTTTGCTGTATCTAATATATTGAACTATTTTCCTTTTAGCTGGACATACATACACACAACTCCCACATTCTACACAATCTAGAAGGTCGAAATCTTCCTTTGCTTCTCCATATAAATCACGTTCACCAAGAATACTAAGCATACTAGGAACCAATCCCATAGGACATACTTCTACACATTTTCCGCATTTTATACATGCAGATTCTTTTCCTGAATTAACATCTTTCTTGCTTAATGCCAATATTCCTGAAGTACCTTTAATGATTGGAACATTTAGTGTACTTTGAGCAAATCCCATCATAGGTCCACCCGATATCACTTTTTTAGGATCTTCTTTAAATCCTCCACAATAACTTATAGCATCTTCAAAAGTAGTGCCTATTCTTAACAGTAGATTTTTGGGTTCATTTATAGAGCCACCTGTAACAGTTGTTACTCTTTCAATCAATGGCATACCTTTTGTTATTGCGTCACATATAGCTACAACAGTTCCAACATTTTGCACAACAACACCTACATCCATTGGCAATCCACCTGATGGTATTTCTTTTCCTACTAACATCTTTATAAGCATCTTTTCTGCTCCCTGTGGATATTTTGTAGGAAGTGAAACAACCTCAATATTGGTAATACCAGTCAATGCATCTTTCATAACCTTTATTGCCTCTGGCTTATTATCTTCAATTCCAACATAGCCTTTTTCTACGTCCAGTGCTTTCATTGCTATTTTTATACCTACTACTATACGCTCTGTATACTCTATCATCATTCTATAATCAGCTGTTAGATATGGTTCACATTCTGCCGCATTTAAAATAAATGTATCTATTTTTTTATCTCTACTAGGGGAAAGTTTAACATGTGTTGGGAATGTAGCTCCACCCATACCCACAATGCCTGCTTGTTGAATTATTTGACGCATTTCTTCAGCATCTAAATTCTCCCAGTCCTCATGAAAACGTATTCCTTCCATCCACTCATCCAGTCCATCATTTTCAATTATTATCGATAGACATTTTTCAAATCCTGAGTGAGAGCAATCACATATGTCTATAACCTTGCCTGAAATAGATGAATGCACTGGGCTCGATACAAATCCTTCATTCTTTGCAATAATCTGACCTTTTTTTACTATATCTCCTTTGCTAACTATCGGTGTAGCAGGAGCACCAATATGCTGTCTAATTGGTATAATAACTTTATCAGGTATTGGTGCAACTTCTATAAGCCTATTGGCAGTAAGGCTTTTACGGTCATTCGGATGAACGCCTCCTCGAAAACCTTTAAACATTAAAACACCCCATCTCAATTGTTTTTATAAATATATTTAGAAACATTATGATAAAATTTTTGTTATAGTAGGTTGCATATTACTGTCCCTATTAACACTTTTATCAAATATTTTTATATATACTGATGAAATTATAAAACCTATAATACCTCCAATAATTTGAAACAATTTAACTGATTGACCAAAATTTATAGCTAGTGTATATCCAATAAAAACTCCTAATAGTGCTGCTAATAATGGTTGAATATAAACCACATAAGCTGCTTTTAATACATTAACTTCTACTATCTCAAAACATACTTTTTGTCCTGGTTTTGCTCCAAGGGGATTTTGCACATCTAAAATAATAGTCTTATCTCCTGGACACGCTCCACAACTTTTGCACTCACTATGTCTACCAGCCTTAACTTTTGCCATTTTACCATGAACTTCTAATACAATTCCTTGTTCTTCTTTGATCATAAAATCCCCCCTATAAATACTGTATACAATATTTAATAACATATTACTCCCATTTATTTATCATTTCAATAATTATTTTTGTTGTTTTATTTTGTTTAAGTTATAAAAATAACAATGTTATTTATAACATTATTTCCCATTTCCTGTAATGCTCTAGTTCTTAAAAATCCAGTTATTTTAGGATATAAATTCACTACAAAATATAACGCTAATAGTTACAAAATTAACGTTCTTTACAATTATTTAACAAAATTAACAATCGCTTAACATATTTAACATACTTAATAAAAAAACCTCTTGTGTATACAAGAGGTTTTAAAGTATTATTCAGCTATTGTCCAGTTATGATACACGTTTTGTACATCATCATCGTCTTCTAACATATCTATAAGTCTATTCATAAATTTTAATTGTTCTTCATCAGTTAATACAGTTGTAGTTTGAGGTATCATTTTAACATCAGCTGATATAAAATCATATCCTTTAGCTTTTAGTTCATCTCTTACAGCATCGAAATCTTCTGAAGATGTTATTACTTCATATCCATCTTCTTCACTTATAAAGTCTTCTGCTCCAGCTTCTAAAGCTACATCCATTAAATCTTCTTCAGATACATCTTCAGATGCTTCTATTAATAATTGTCCTTTTCTATCAAACATGAATGATACGCAACCAGAAGTACCTAGGTTACCACCGTTTTTATCGAAATAAAATCTTACATTACCAGCTGTTCTATTTTTATTATCTGTTAATGTTTCAACTATAACAGCAACTCCACCAGGACCATATCCTTCATAAGTTATGTTTTCGAAGTTTTCACCTTGTCCTCCACCTGCACCCTTTTGTACTGCTCTATCTATATTGTCATTTGGCATATTGTCAGATTTTGCCTTCTCTATGGCAGTTTTTAAAGTTGCATTATATTCTGGATCGGCTCCACCCATTTTAGCTGCAACAGTTATAGCTCTAGCATGTTTAGTAAATATTTTTGCTCTTTTAGAATCTTGCTTTCCTTTTCTATCTATTATATTACCTATACGTCCCATGATTCCACTCCTTAGCTTTTATATAAAAATTTTATGATTTAAAAATACAAACGGCGTATCAAAAGATACACCGTAATTTTATCATAATTTATTAAATTAGTAAACTAATTAGAATTTAGGCGGAGCCACTGCTGTATGTCTTTTATGTTCACTTCTTTTATGAAGTCTTTCTATTATTTCTCTATCTCTTTGTGGCACCTCATTTATATTACCTTCTACTACAGCATCTATCATATCATAAGTTGTTCCCATTTCATCTTCATCTGTCTGACCTTCCCATAATCCCGCAGAAGGTTTTCTATTAATTACATCTTCATGAACTCCCAATTCCTTAGCCCATTCATATACTTCTCTCTTTGTTAAATTAGCTAGTGGAACTAAATCTACACCACCATCTCCATACTTTGTAAAATATCCAGTATGTATTTCGGCTGCATTATCTGTACCTACAACTAAATAGTTTAAATTGTTTCCAACTGTATATAAAGTGCTCATTCTTATTCTTGCTCTTAAATTTGCATCTGTCATTTTTAGATTATCTTCTTTGTATAGTCCTTTATCTTGCATAGTATATAATACTTTATCTAAAAGCGAGTTTTGGATATCCGATAATTCCAAATCTAAATGAGTCATATTACATCCATTTATAACTTTTAGAGCATCTTCTCTATCTTTAGAGCTGCTTTTTATAGACATTATCACACCTATAGAATCATCAGGAAATGCCCTTTTTATTAAATATGCAACTACTGCAGAATCAATGCCACCAGACACTCCAACTATCAATCCATTTGCATTAGCTTCTTTTGTTCTTTCTCTTAGCCAATAAACTGTTTTTTCTATTTTTTCTTGTATGTTAGACATATTTTTCCCCTTCCTGTAAGTTATTTCCATATTAATTATTAATTATATCATATCCAATTTATATTTAGATTTATATTAAATATAATTTGCACTTTTAGCTAAAAATAATACAAGAAGGTGATAATATGGATATAAAAAAATATGCAAAATTTGATAAAAAAACTACATTCGTAGGTATAATAAGTGGTTTTATAAATGGAATATTTGGTTCTGGTGGCGGAACCATACTAGTTCCATGTCTAAACAATATATTAAAGGTTGAAGAACATCAATCACATGCTACTGCATTAGGTATAGTAGTATTCTTAACTACGTCTAGTTCTGTAGTTTATATATCTAAAGGTACTTATGACTGGGGCATAACTTACAAAGTAGCTATAGGCAGCATAGTTGGTGGTATTATTGGAGCAAAACTTCTAAATAGATTTACAGGTAGACATTTAAGATTAATGTTTGGAAGTGTTATGATTATAGCTGCTATTAGGATGGTGTTTTAATGTTTCTAATATTTATAGGTTTTTTGGCCGGTATTATAGGTGGTATGGGTATGGGTGGTGGCACAATACTTATACCTTCATTAGTAATACTAGCAAATATAGAACCTCATATAGCTCAAAGTGTTAATTTACTATCTTCTATACCTATGTCTTTGTTTGCATTGATGATTCACATAAAAAATAAAAGTGTAAGATTAGATCTTATAATTCCTCTAGCTGCTTTTGGAATAACTGGAGCTATATTTGGATCTTTTATTGCAAATCATTTAAATTCCGAAGCTCTAAAAAAACTATTTGGAGTATTTTTACTTATAATCGGTATATACGAAATAAAAAAAGGTCTACCACGTGACTAAAACTACCTTTGGATTATCCAAAGGTAGTTTTTTGATCAAAGTCCTAGCTTTTCAAGGCCGTTTGTGACATGAGCAAAGCGAATTTTTATTAATAATTTATATATTTTGTACATAACTTTAAATATATAAATTATTAAGGAGGCTTCTTCGGATGAACGATTATAATATACTAATTGGTGGGTCAGCCGGTCAAGGAATGGATACTATTTCTAGTAATATTGAAAAAATACTTCATAAACTAGGATATTATCTATTATCTACGAAAAACTACGAATCTAGAGTTAGAGGCGGCCACAACTACATTCAAATACGTTTCTCTTCACATCCTATATATTCACATTCTAATAAATTTGATTTTATAATAGCTTTAAATGACGAAATAGTAAAACATCATAAAGATAAGCTAAAAAATAATGGAGTTATACTTTGTGATAATTCTATTGCTTCTGTTGATGATAATATATTTTCTGCGCCTATAAATAATACTGCAAAGTCTTTAGGTAATATACTTATGTCTAACACTGTATCCTTGGGTATATTTGTAAAAATGTTTAATTTAAATTTGGATATAGCATTAAATGTGTTATCTTCTTCATTTAAGGATGAAAAATTTGAACTAAATAAAAAAGCTTTAGAAGCTGGATATAATATTGGTAAAAATATAATTACCCTTCCTAATGTAGATAAAAAAGAAAGTATGCTTATAGATGGAAATAAATCAATAGCCCTAGGTTGTATAGCTTCAGGTTGTACATTTTTTTCTTCATATCCAATGACTCCTTCTACTAGTATAATGACCTATTTATCAATTAAACAAAATTTTACAGATATGGTTGTAGAACAAGCAGAAGATGAAATAGGTGCTATAAATATGGCTGTTGGAGCCTCTGTTTGTGGCATACGTTCTATGACTGCTACATCTGGAGGAGGTCTATCACTTATGACTGAAACACTAAGTTTTTTAGGTGTAAGTGAAACTCCTTTAGTTGTCGTCAATGTACAGCGTCCAGGCCCCGCTACAGGACTTCCAACTAGGACAGAACAAAGTGATTTAAGCTTTGTTTTGACTGCAGGACATGGAGAATTTCCAAGAATGATTATATCATTAAGAGATACTGAAGATTGTTTTTATCAAACTGCTAGGGCATTTAATTTAGCAGAGAAATATCAAATACCTGTGATTGTTTTATCTGATGAATATTTAGCTGACGGTAATATTACAACACCAGTATTTGATTCTTCTATGGTAACCATAGATAGATATTTGGCTAATCCTAATGAAATACAAAACTACAAAAGATATGAATTTAGTGAAAATGGAGTATCTCCAAGATTAATACCTGGTAAATCAAATCATTTAGTACTAATAGATTCCCATGAACATTTAGAAAATGGACACATTACAGAAGATCCACTAGTACGTATTAATATGGTCAAAAAAAGAGATAAAAAGTTAGAAACATTGAGAAACATCGATATTCAAGAACCTAATTATTTTGGAAGTAAATCTCCTGAGATATTACTTATAGGATGGGGGTCTACTCAAGGGGCTTTAAGAGAAGCTATATATACCCTTATAAATGAAGGTATATATATAGGTGCATTAGTTTTTGGAGATATATATCCTCTTCCAACTAAACTATTATATAAATATTCAAGTATTGCAAATTGTATTATAAATATAGAACAAAACTATAATGGTCAGCTATCTAAATTAATAGCTATGGAAACTCAAATAACTATGGATAAAAGTTTATGTAAATACGATGGCCGTCAACTTAACCACGAAGATATATTAGAATTTTTAAGAAATGAGGTGTTTTAAATGAAATTTGACTGTAATTTAAAACCATCTTGGTGCCCTGGATGTGGTAACTACTCTATTTTAGATTGTCTAAAAAAAGCATTAGAAGACCTTGGTCTAAATCCTCATGAAGTAATATCCGTATCTGGTATAGGTCAAGCAGCTAAAACACCTCACTATATAAATACAAATGGATTTAATGGATTACACGGTAGAGGGATATCTCCTGCTGTTGGAATGAAAATTGCAAATAAGAATCTTGTTGTTATAGTTAATTCAGGTGATGGAGATAGTTTAGGGGAAGGTGGAAATCATACAATTCACAACATGAGAAAAAATATAGATATAACACATTTTATGCACAATAATCAAATATATGGTTTGACTAAAGGTCAAGGATCTCCTACTACTGCATTTGGTCAAATAACTACTATGCAATTAGATGGTGTTATAAGCCATCCTTTAAACCCTATAGCACTTTCTATAATAAGTGGCGCTACATTTGTAGCTAGAAGCTTTTCAGGAGATAAAAATCATCTTACCCAGATAATGAAAGCTGCAATACTTCACAAAGGTTATTCATTTGTAGATATTATGCAGCCATGTGTAGTATTTAATAAAGTAAATACTTATAAATGGTATAAAGAACATCTATATGAAATACCTATTAACCATGATAAAAGTAATAAATTAAAAGCTATTGAAATTGCTTTGAATCAAGAAATAGATGAAAAAATACCTATGGGGATTTTTTATGATGTTGAAAAACCTACTTATATAGATTTAATTCCTAATACTAAGAATAATGTTCCTTTAGTTGACTTACATTTAAAACCTGGTAAGGTTGATTCCCTTATTGAGGAATTTATATATTAAGGAGGGCATTTGCCCTCCTATTATCCTAAGTCTACATACACACATTCATGATATACTATATCTAGTCCAAGACTTTTGGCTTTATTTAAAACATCTTCATCAAATGTACCTGGTTGGAACCATACATATTTTATTCCTAATTGTGCAATATCATCTAGTGCTTTTGATGATAGTTTTGGATTGACAACCATACTTATACAATCTACCTTTTCAGGAACATCTTTTATAGAATTATATACATTAATACCATCTATTTCATCATACTTAGGATTGACTCCATAAACTGTATATCCCTTTTGTTTTAGCTTATTAAATATTTTATATCCATATTTACTTTTGTCATTTGTAAATCCTATGACAGCCCATTTTTTAAAATCTAACATTTCTTTTTTTACACTATTTATATCTTTCATAAACATCGCTCCTTTATAATAGTATCTCTCCATTATATTCTGATAAATAAAATTCTTCCTTTTCACTTATTTCTGCAGTTGCAGAAGTTATTTCTATTATTTTTTCTTTTAGTTCACCAACCTCATCTATTTTAGAATAAACTATAATAACTACCTTATCTTCATACAATGTATCACTTATAAAGTATCCCATATTTATTATTTCATTTTGTACTTTTCCAAGCTGATTGTAATCTATTTTTATTCTGATATCCTTATAAAGTACTTTTTCTATTATTTTAGAGGAATCTAAACCTATTTTGGCTCCCTTTGTATATGCTCTAACTAGGCCACCTGCTCCTAGCTTTATCCCTCCAAAATATCTAGTTACTACAACTGCTACATTTCTTAAATCTTCTTTTTTTATAACTTCTAGAGTTGGTATTCCTGCAGTACCTTGAGGTTCTCCATCATCACTATATCTTTGAGTTTCCATATTCATACCTATAGTATATGCCCATACATTATGTCTTGCGTCTTTATGTTTTTTCTTTATTTCTTTTATAAATTCTATCGCTTCATCTTCAGTATTTACAGGCTTTGCATATCCTATAAAAGTAGATTTTTCTATTGTAACTTCATCACGACCATATTCGTGGATAGTTTTATAACTTTTAATCATATAACTTCCTCCGTTATTATTATGTAGTATTTATAACTTAATAATACCATATTTTATAAGCACTAAAAAAGCTGAGTGTGAACACTCAGCTTAATGATTTATTCTGTTACAGCAGCTTCTAACATATCTTCATTTGCATATTTAGCCAACCAAGATACTCTTTCTTCTTTTAACTTGCTAGCTATTTTGCTATATTCATCTTCAGTATAGTAGTTTCTAGGATTGTATTTTTCTATATCTATACCCTTAACTTCTTTTGCAACCATATAACCCCATTCACTGTCTTCTACCCACTCTATGCTATCCTTTGCTATTTCTTTCATTATAGTAGTAGAAACTTTTATAGATAACTTTTCACCTTTGAAGTCATCTTTAGCTCCAACACTTCCTGTATTTAATATATAGCACTCCATATCAGGATTATTTTCTAATATTTCTTTAAGCATCATACCTTCTTCTATTTCTGATCCCATTATAAATGGATTAGTTCCTACACATCTCTTAGATTGGCCTGCTTTTGTTGGATCTCCTGCAGAAGTTTCTATAGATTCTCCTAACATAAACGCCTCTAAAGCTTGCTCTGGAGTAAGTTTTACTACAGGAGGAACTATATCATTTCTTCTAGTTATAAATATTATTTTATTAGCCTTTTCTAAATCTACAGTATCATCTGTAGTGTCTATTTCTTCTCTTAAAATTACACCTCTACCGTTTGAAGTTAATGTTGTATCGTCAAAATCAACTTTACCATCTTCAAATACCTTTATATTTTCAAGTGCTGCATTTGGACTTGTAGCAGCTTTATATAAAACTTCTTGTTGATTTGGAGTTAATCCCTCTGTCTTTATGTAGAATCCATTTTCTGTTCCTACACAGAATCCATCTTTATCCATAAATACAACGTCATCTTGTCTTACTATCGCTCTTTCTTCTCCAGTTAAACCATGATCATGTATTGTTAATGTAGTTTTTCCTGTTCCACTTAATCCAAACATTATAAATCCAACATCTTTTAAGTTTTTATTCTTATCATAGACTCTTAATACTTTACTTCCAGCATGGAATCCTAAACCACCCATTTGCTTAACTTTATACATAGCCATTCTTAAGAAAGATTTTTTTGATTCTCCAAAATAATCACTACCTAATATAAATGTCATTCCACTTTCTGGATAAGCGAACATTATTCTCTCAGGCCATTCCGGAACATATATGCTTACAAGATCAGGATTTTCAGCATCAGTTGGATCAAATAAAGTATTATTCCACATATGTGCTATTCTAGCGTATTCTTTAGATATATATAATCTACAGTTAAATGAAAACTTATCATTCATTCCCATTTTTCTATCTACTCTTATCATTTCTTTATCTTTAACGTATTCTAAAACTTTTTTAGCTATTTCATCTGCTTTATTTTTACTTATTTCCTTTTGGTCTACTCCTGTATTTATCTCATCAACTATATAAGTATTTTTAGCACTTCTGTTTCTAACTTCACTTACATAGCTTGCACTTTTAAATTCTGTAGTTACTTCCATATTAATTGCTAATTGTCTTAATTCTTCTCTTTTAGGATTTGCTATAACCTTTCCAAATAAATCATCATTTATATTTTGTAACCCTATCATTTTAATTCCCTCCATCAACTTTAAGAAGTATATCACTTATTTAGTATTTACAGGATATAGTATATCATAATTTATTTAAAAAGGTACTCCTTTAGAAAAGTTCTTAATTATTAATACGTTTTCCCATATATAATAAATAAAGTTAAGTGTATAAAACCCTAATATATGCTAAACTTTATTTTTTAAAGTACATACTAATTAAAATCTTCAGTAAAGAATTAATTTTAAAAAAATAAAAAAGATTAGCTAATTTCTTTACAATCTCAGCTAATCTTTTTATTATAATATTTAATTACTCTATGCAGATTTTTTTAAATTTTTATATCTCTGAAATGATATTTCTACTATAGATTTGTCATTATTGTGTGTTAAAATATTTAACGCATCTTTTATTTTGAAAAATCCACCATCTAAAAATCCCTTTTCTTTATTTATTTCATATTCTGTATCTTTAGATTCCATTACATACCATATTATGGCATTACAAACTTTTGATTGTCTACTTCTTGAAAAAAATTCATATACAGTTTCTCCAGCTGTCCCCAATATATTAGCTTTTACTGATGCTTCCTCTTTTACTTTATTTATAGCAGTTTGTGTAGCAAGTTCATTTTCAGATATTTTTCCTTTTGGAAGTACCCATTCACCCTTATCATTTCTTAGAAGTAATACTTTATTTCCATAAAATACTACCCCTCCTGCACAGTGTCTTACTATCATTTTTAATTCCTCCCCTTATAAAATAATTTTACAATCTATATAAATTACAGATAGTTACACCGGGAGTTACAATGATGTCTTTAAAATTATTGTTTATAAATATATATGTTGAGTAAGAATTAATTATGAGAGTTTAAACACTGTATATAATCTTTTCATTGTCCTTTTTCAATTTCTTTTATTGAATCTGTAATTGCATTAATAACATATCTTTTTTCGTTTTTATTTTTATTTATAATATCCTTTAGTAAAGCTAAAGTATATTTATTTCCTAGTTTGCCTAGAGCTTTTGCACAATACTGTCTTGATTGAGGATTGCTATCGTAAAGGCCTTTATGCAAATAAGGAAGACTTTCTGGAGAACTTATTTTTCTCATAGCTGAATATGCCATTCTTCTTACATCTGAATGCCTGTGATTAGCTATAGAGTGTAGTAGTTTTAAAAACTTTTCATCTTTTAATTCACCTATAGTCCATACTAATATCATTAAATCCTCAGCATTTTTTTCTATTAGTATTCTTTTATAAAGTTTCTTCTTAAAATTAAGTAATTGTTTTTCATCAAAAGATTCTATATATACCAATCTAGAATTTTTATCTAATTCTAAAAGTTTATCTATTATATCCTTATCATTTTCTACCATATCCTTAGCTCTTAACTTTATTTCTAATTTCGCTTTTATTAAATCATCATTTACTTGTTCTGATGATATATTTCTTATTTTACTTATCTTCCCTACATCTTTTCCTTCTCTGTATAACAAATAGGTGATAAAATGATCTTCTAAATTATTTATATTGTCCCAATTTATCTCCACTTTTTTCTCCTACTTTTCCGCTATATATTCTTTATACCTTCCATAATCTTCTTCATTTAAACTTAATTCTGCATATGTTCCATTTTCAACATACTCAAATTTATCTATATTGTATTTATTTTTAAGTGTATTAAATATATCTCCTCTATCATAAGGAATTAAAAGAGCAACCTTATACGTAGTTCCCATTATTTTTTCTTGTACTCTTATTAGTAGCTTATCTAAGTTATATCCTGTTTTAGCAGATATATATATAATATCTTCATCTTTAATTGCAGTTATTTCATTGTCTATTTTATCTGCTTTATTGTATACAGTTATAATAGGTTTATCTATTACACCTAATTCTTTTAGTACATTTAATGTTGTCTTTTCTTGTATTTCATAACTATTATTTGATGAATCTATAACATGTACTATAAGATCAGCATAATTTATTTCTTCTAATGTAGCTTTAAAGGCTTCTACTAAGTCATGAGGAAGTTTGCTAACAAATCCAACTGTATCTACTAATAAAAATTCTTTTTTATTAGGCAGTAATGCTTTTCTTAGAGCTACATCCAATGTAGCAAATAACATATTTTTTGATAAAACTTCTTTTTCTTCATTGTAATCCTTATGAGTTTTTATAAGTTCATTCATTAATGTTGATTTCCCTGCATTAGTATATCCTACTAGTGCAACTATAGGAATTTGTGATTTCATTCTTTGAGATCTTTGAGTTTCTCTATTTTTCTTGACTTCCTTAAGTTCTGCTCTTATATCTGAAACCCTACTTAATATATGTCTTTTGTCTACCTCTAATTTTTGTTCCCCTGGTCCTCTAGTTCCTATACCTGCCCCTGTTCTAGACATCTCTCCTCCAAAGCCTTGAAGCCTAGGAAGTCTATATCTAAGTTGTGCAAGTTCTACTTGTAATTTCCCTTCTTTGTTTAAAGCTCTTTGAGCAAATATGTCTAATATTAAGGCAGTTCTATCTAGAACCTTTACTCCAGTCATTTCTTCTATGTTTCTTATTTGAGCACCTGATAATTCATCATTAAATACAATTAAATTTGCATCTAATGATTCGCAATAATTTTTTATTTCTTCTACTTTTCCCTTACCTATATAGTAAGCTGCATCTCTTGCTAGTTTATTTTGAACTAGAGTTCCAGCAACTTCTGCACCAGCAGCTTTAACAAGTTCTCCTAATTCTTCCATAGAATCTTCTATGTCTATATCGTCTACCTGTTTTGACATAGTCGTTATATTCAATCCTACAAGTACTGCTTTTTCTAACTTTTCTATCTTTTTATCCATATAAACACCTCATTATATGTATTTTCTCATAATATATTATTATACCATTATTATGAAATTTAATAATACTTTCTAAATATAGTTATTGTATAATATTACCATATAAATTAAATTTTAGGAGGATTATAATTATGACTGAAAATTATAAATTTAATCAAAATAATAAATGCGAATATTTTCCCTGCCATGAGACAAAAAATAAAGATGAATTTAATTGTTTGTTTTGTTACTGTCCCCTTTATATGCTAAAAAGTAAGTGTGGTGGAAATTTTAAATATAAAAATGGAATTAAAGATTGTTCACATTGCTTAGTTCCTCACAGTGTAGGAGGGTATGAACATATAATGGCCAAAATGAAAGAAGTTATACAAATTGGAAGTGAAATAGATTAGATAAAAAGCTAAGGCTGTTTATGAGCCTTAGCTTTTTTTTATTAACTTCTTGTATATATATCTAAATATAAAGCTTGTTCCAAATATTATTGTCAGCATTAACATCGCCTCATGAAAAAAGAATTCCTGAGGGAGAATATTTATAACGGGATCTAAAATAGGATCAAATATCCAATAATTATTACTAAATGCTAGTTTATGAAACAATATAAAACTTGCATCAAAATTAAGTATAAAAGGAAGTCCTAATATTATAGGAATAGATATTAAACTAATATAGGTATACTTTAAAAAATTAAAGTTCCTATTTTTTAAGTCTATAATAACACCTAATATACTTATACCTATGCATATATAAAGTAATTTATCTAAAGTTTGAAATATATCCCTAACTTCTTCAAAATGTATTTTACCATAAGTTGAAGATGGAAGAGTTGGAAGCTCAAAATCTTTTTCTTCACTACTTAGGTTATATTCTATTAAATAATCGTAATTAGATTTTATATCTTCTTCAGTCATATTAGTTATTGATGGTATATTTAAATAATTTATATCAAAGTAATAAATTTCTTTAAATGACAATGTAAGTTTAACAGAACATAATATAACAACTAAACTTAGCGCTATAGAAAATAAAATATCCAATACTTTACTATGCATACTATTGTGTTTTTTAATATAGGAACTCATATTTTTCCTCCACTAACAACTATACTATTTTAGTTGTAAAATCCTCTATATTCAATACATCGTCTACTATATCTAAATAAAACTCTGGCTCATGTGATACTAATAATACAGTTCCTTTAAATTCCTTTATTGCTTTTTTAAGTTCTTCCTTGGCTTCTGTATCTAAGTGGTTAGTAGGCTCATCTAATACTAAGAAATTTATTTTCTTTAACATAAGTTTACATATCCTAACCTTTGCAGCTTCTCCACCACTTAAAACCTTCATCTGGCTAGTTATATGGTCATTGCTTAAACCACATTTAGCTAAATGTTGTCTTACTTCAAAGTTACTAAGTGATGGGTATTCTGCCCATATTTCATCCATTGGAGTATTAGAATTATCTCTTGCACTTTCTTGTTCAAAATAACCTACTTCTAGATAATCACCTACATCCACTTGTCCATTAAAGGGCTTAATTATGCCTAATAGCGTTTTAAGAAGAGTAGACTTTCCTATACCATTCATACCTTTTAAAGCTACCTTTTTTCCTCTTTCTAATTGGAAATTAAGAGGTTTAGTAAGTGGCTCATTATATCCTAAAATTAGATTTTCTGTTTCAAATACTATCTTACTAGGTACCCTTGCTTCAGTAAAATGAAAAGTAGGTTTTATTTTTTCCTTTGGTCTTTCTAATATTTCCATTTTATCTAATTGCTTTTGTCTACTGTTTGCCATACCTCTAGTTGCAACTCTTGCCTTATTTCTAGCTATGAAATCTTCAAGTTTTTTTCTCTCATCTACTTGTCTTTCATATGCTTGGTTTTCTTGTTTTTTCTTTATTTCATGTAATCTTACGAATTCATCATAATTTCCTTTATATCTATTAAGTTCTCCATTTTCCATATGGTATATAACATTACATGTATCATTTATAAAAGGTATATCATGTGATACTAGGACGAAACTATTTTCATATTCTTGAAGATATCTAGTCAACCAATTTATGTGCTCTTCATCTAAATAGTTAGTAGGCTCATCTAGTATTAATATAGTAGGATTTTCAAGAAGAAGTTTAGTTAGAAGGACTTTTGTTCTTTGTCCACCACTTAAATCGGTAACATCTTTATCTAATCCTAAATCTCCAACCCCTAATCCATTAGCAACTTCTTGTATTTTTGCATCTATTGTATAAAAACCACTATGTTCTAGTATTGTTTGTATTTCTGATGTTTCTTCCATAAGCTTTTGCATTTCATCTTCATTTGCTTCAGCCATTTTGTCGTACATAACTAACATCTCTTGTTCTAAATCAAACATTCCTTTAAATGCATCTCTTAATATATCTCTTATGCTTTTTCCCTTTTCAAGTAATGTATGCTGGTCTAAGTACCCTACACTTACTCTATTAGACCATTTTATCATTCCTGCATCTGGCATAAGTTTTTTAGTTATTATATTTAAAAAAGTAGATTTTCCTTCTCCATTAGGTCCCACTAAAGCTATATGCTCTCCTTTTCTAAGCCTAAATGAAACATTTTCAAGTATGATTCTAGATCCAAATCCATGGTTTACATTTTCTACTACTAGCAATATATACACCTCTATCATTAATATTTTTAGTCATCTATATTATATTATCTAGATTCCAACAAAAAAGTCAAATAAAAAAATTCGCTTCACTCATGTCGCCAACGACCTTAATAAAGCAGGACCTTGATCAAACTCATATCGGTAAATTATTTCAATTAAAAAAGTGCTTATTAATAAGCACTTTTTTAATTGAAATTTTTGTTTTTCTATCTTTAACTAAATAAATCATTATAAAACATTAGCATACATCCAGCTGTACTCTTTTGAGATAAAGCTAAGCTTTTCATAGCTATTTTATAAAATCTAAGCTTTTCTTGTTCTATATCTTCATATCTTTCGTCTATTTTTAATGCCATTTTAGAATTAAAATCAACATACTCTTTAATAGATTTTAATTTTATAGGTCCTCTTTCAACTCTAAAGTTAGCAGTCATATTATAGTGTTTTTTTACAAAAGTTTCAAATTGTCTATGTTTATCTAACAGCTTTCCTCTTGCATGTTGTGGTATAGTCAAATCTTGTATTATATGACATGCTGCTCCAAAGTAAAACATAGATTTTTTATATTTTTTCAAAGCATAAAATTTTATAGCTTTATTATAATATCTTCTAGCTAAAATCAATGCATTGTCTTCATATCCATATTTTCCTTTTTGAGTTATTGGATTATAAAAATGGCTATAACTTTTAAAGTCTTGGTCTGCCCATACTAATCCTTTATTTATATCCTCTATATAACTCATAAATAATATATACTCTTTCATATGACCTTCATTTTTTAATATTTGAAGGGAATGCTGTTGTATAAACTTATGAACAAGACAATGGGTATTTATTATCTTTTTCTTAACTGGATTTACTGCCTTTAAAGTGTTATATAGTGCATTTCCATAGGCCTTTTCTACATGTTTTCTCATTTAATCACCTAATATTCATATTTTTTTATCTAAAGTTTATTATTTATAAAATTATATATATATGTTTCTAGTTTATCTTCATTATCTTTATTAAGTAAATCTTTTTTGACTTCTACATATTCTATATTATTGTTTTTTGACTTTAAATAGGAATATATAATAATTGCCTCGTCTATATCTTCTTTGTCTAAAATTATTTCAATGTCTTTATTGAAATAACTAACTATATAATATTTTAATTTTGCGCTTAATACCTTCATGTTGTATTTACATTTGTCAATAACTTCACTATACAATATGCTATTACCTTTAATTAAAAATATTTTAACTTTATTATTTTCTATTTTCTCACATGCTACTATATTTTTACCTTTATATGTTTCATTTATTACCTTTTGATTTATTGATAAATATTTTAATGTAGATATATAGTCTTTATATATTTGAGCTTCTTCAAAATTTAAATCTATAGAACACTGAATCATCTTTTTTTCTAAATCATCTATGTTTTTTTGGATATTTCCTTTTAAAAGACATATTATTTCATCTATAATATTTTTATACTCTTTATTGTCTATGTTATTTACACATAGACCTATACATTTTTTAAGATGATAATCTAGACATGGACTACCTTTAGATATTTTATATTTTGTACATTTTCTTATTTTAAATTTAAAATTAATATAATTTAATATATCTTGTGCGTAGTTTTTACTTACATAAGGCCCAAAATACAAACTTTCCTTATCATCCTTTTCAAAAGACAACTCTAAATAGGGATATTCTTCTTTTATAGCAACTTTAATATATGGATATTTATTGTGATTTTTAAGCATGCTATTGTACATAGGTTTTATTTTTTTTATATAATTACACTCTAATACTAGGGCATCTAGTTCTGTATCTGTAACTATATAATCAAAATCTCCTATATTACCTATCATTTTCTCTATTTTAGATGATCTATTTTTTAATTCATAAAAATAAGAAGTAACCCTATTTTTAAGACTCTTAGATTTTCCAACATATATTACATAATTATTTTTATCTTTCATTAAGTATATACCAGGAAGCTCTGGTAACTCTTTAGCCTTATTTATTAATATACTTTTATTTGGGTTATTCACCTTCAACTTGTTTATTTGATACATTTGATTTAACATATTCTTCAATTCCATCCCCTATTGCTTGCATCATTTTTCTTTGGTAATTAGGATCTGACATCATCCTATCTTCATTATAATTACTCATAAATCCCATTTCAACTAATATAACTGGAACTGTAGACCAGTTAAAGCCTGTTAAGTCTCCTCTTTCAAATATTCCGTTAACTTTTATACCTGATTGAGTCATTTTATCTTTAACTATTTGGCCACATTTATAACTTAAGTCGTATATGCCAGTTGTATATTTGCTACTTTTAGATGGAACTAATATAGAAGCTCCTGTTTTTCCTGAATTAGCTAAACTATCTGCGTGTATTCTTACAGTCATATCTGCTTTTACCTTATTTGCAACCATAGCTCTTTCTGCATTGCTTATATTTACATCCTGAGTAGTTCTAGTCATTATAACATTATATCCCTTTTGCTCTAAAATCTCCTTTAATATCATAGATGCCTCTAGGTTTAATATATATTCTGGTTTTTTAGTTGCAACTCCTGATGTTCCTGATGATACCCTAGCTTTTGTCTGACCTGACCCTGGTGCTACAGGTTCTTGTTTTGGGTCTCCTTTTGATTGATGTCCAGGGTCTATGCATATTACAATATCTTTATTTTCCTTATTATTCATAAATTTTAAGCCTGCACTTAAATTCATCATAGGATCAGATGTAGATATTAAAAATACTCCTAAAATTATAAGTGCACTAACTAGAATTCTGTACTTTTTCATTTTATCACTCCTTCTTTAGCTTTATAACTATAATGTGAGTCAAATCTTAATTTTTTATGTATCACCTAATAATAATTTCATATATAATACATAAAGAAGGAGTGGTTTTATGATTTATTTAATAATTGCTATTTTATGTAGTTCAGCTATGGCCATAATATTTAAAATAAGTGAAAATAATAAATTAAATAGATATGCTGTAACAACTTTTAATTATATAACAGCAGTTTTTATAAGCTTAATATTAATGCTTAGAGAAAACAGTAGAATTCCCAATATTGAAGTATCTAACTTCTTAGGTGAAGTAAACAATGTTATATCTAATAACAATATATTTTCTATTGAATATACATTAACTTGGTGTTTATTTCTCGGGGGGATCACTGGAGTATTATATCTAACATCTCTGTTAATGTACCAATTATGTGTGCATAAACAAGGGATGTCCCTTACAGGAACCTTTTCTAAACTTGGTATATTAGTTCCAACATTGTTATCTATAAGTCTATGGGGTGAATTCCCTAATAAATTTCAATGGATAGGTATAGCTTTATCAATATTATCTATACTTATAATAAACCTAGATTTTTCTAGTAATAAATTTAATTATAAATCTATTAAATGGAGTTTAATTCTTTTGTTTTTTATAAATGGGTTTACAGAATTTACTTCCAAAATATTTGAAAAGTATACTTTAGCACAATATAAGTCTCTATTTTTATTCTTTGTATTTTTCACTGCATTTTTACTTAGTTTAATTTTATTATATATATCTGTTAAAAAAGGTAATTCAATAACTAAATCCGATATAATTACAGGTATATGTGTAGGCATACCTAATCTCTTTTCAACATTTTTCTTAATAAATTCGCTTAAATATATCCAAGCATCTATAGCTTTTCCTACCTATTCTGTAGGAACCATATTAGTTATAAACGTCTTTGGAATAGTGGTATTTAAAGAAATACTTTCTAGAAAAGAATTATTAGGTATATTAACTACATTAATAGCGATATTCTTTTTAAACATATAAAAAGACTACAAATAATGTAGTCTTTTTATATGTTTTTAGTGTGTAATTTTTTGTATAATACATATGAATATATATTTATACCTATTGTCCATATAATTGCAATTGATACAAATACTACAAAACTTATTTCCGGTTTGTATATAGATATTAATCCTGATAATATACATATAACCCCTAATAACATAAATGTATGTCCGCCAACTCTGTGTGTTTTCTTCCAAACAGTGCTATCACTTAATGTCCATGGGTTTTTTATTCCCATAAAATAATTATCTCTAAGCTGAGTCATATAATTTCCCATTATTATAAACATTATCCCTATAGATAGAGATACTACTACGTTTATCCTTAAATTATATCCTAAAGATATAAATATTATTGCCCAGTTCATTATTATAAGAAATATAGTTGTAGATAATTTAATAGCAGAGTATGCCTTTTCATGCTTTTTATAAGATTCTTTTTTAGGATCTATTTTTCTAGTTATGTCCATAAAAAAATAAATACCAATAGGCATAATTCCCATTATAAACACCATGTATCTAGGCCCATATCTATCTACTTCTCCATTAGATCCAAAATGCTGAGGTATTACATCTGGCAAACTTGGATAAATAATAGCTGTTAAAATTAGAGATATAACCGCTAGTATTAATGTCAATCTATTAATTTTCTTCATTATCATTTTCCCCTTTCTTAGATAAATTAAATAAAAATTGTATTATCTCTTGAAAGACAGTGGTGTTTAATGAATAATATACATACTGTCCCTTTTTATCCGACATTACTAAATCTGCGTTTTTTAGTATGTTTAAATGATTACTTATAGATGGCTTAGTCATATTAAAATTATCTGCTATTTCACCTGCAGTTAAATCCTTTTCTCTCAACATGTTTAAAATTTTTCTTCTTGTTGGATCTCCTAATGCTTTAAATATATCGTTCACATATTCACCTACTTTCATTATGCTTAATACTAATTTAATTATTTAGATAAATATCTAATTAACTTATTATACCTATATTTTATAATATGCACAATGTTTAAAAAGTGAATATTTATTAGAATATAAATTTCGTTTTTTCAAAAAATAAAATTACTATATATTTAGAAAGGTGATTTTATGATAGATATTACTTTGCTTGGATGTGGAGGAAGCATGCCTACTCCAGATAGATATTTGACATCTCTTCTTATAAATTATAATGGATCTAAAATACTTGTAGATTGCGGAGAAGGAACTCAAGTGTCTATGAAAATATTAGGGTGTGGCTTTAAGTCTATAGATGTGATTTGTATAACACATTTTCATGCAGACCATACTGTAGGTATACCCGGACTTCTCCTTACTATTGCTAACTCACAAAAGACTACTCCCCTTACAATAATAGGACCTTCTGGAATTAAAGATATAATAGATGGACTTAGTGTTTTATGTCCATATCTTCCATACGATATAAATATAATAGAATCTGACGGCTATAATAATAATTTATTTAATATAAATAATATATCAATATCATCACTATCAGTTCATCATAGAGCTAATTGCAATGCTTATTCATTTTATTTAAGAAGGTCTCCTAAGTTTAATAAGGATAAAGCAATTTTCAACAAAGTTCCACAAAAGTTATGGAATGTTTTGCAAAACAAAGGCAAAGTCGAATACGATGGTATAATATATAACTCAGATATGGTTCTTGGAAAACCTAGAAAGGGGATTAAAATAACTTATTGCACCGATTCTAGACCTTTAGATGAAATTGTAGATTTTGCAAAGGAAAGTAGCCTGTTTATATGCGAAGGTATGTATGGAGATGATTTATATATACCTAAAATGATAGATAAAAAGCATATGGTTTTCAGTGAAGCTGCAACAATGGCCAAAGAAGCTAATGTAGATGAACTATGGCTTACACATTTTAGTCCAGCTATGAACAATCCTGAAGATTTTTTAGAAAATACAAAGAATATATTTAAAAATACAATTCTAGGTAAAGATAGACTTACTAAAACATTTACATTTGACAAGTTGTAATATTGTACAAGCTAATGTCCATATACTTAACTATAAGTTTTTTATTTATGGAGGATATTAGTATGGCTAAATCTAAGTTATGTCGTTTTGCCCCTAGAGATTATATAGCTTTGTCTTCAGCCGCATCTCTTGCAATTGCTGATGAATTAGACGACGATGAATTACGTGTACTTGCTGCTTTTTTTGCAGTTATTGCAGAACAATTAGTTCTTATTGGTGCTGCTAAGGGTCTTTGTACACCTGGTGCTGCAGAAAGTACAGCTACTGATGTAAATGAACCAATAGATCCGCTTGCTCAAGAAGCTGAAGCTGAAATTGCTGCTGACAAAGCCAAAGATATGTACCGTAAAAAAACTAAAAAGAAAAAACCAAAAGCACCTACACTTTAAGTATAGGTGCTTTTGGTTTTATTCACTATATATCATCTTTTTAGTCATACCACCATCTATAATTATGTTTTCTCCATTTATAAAGTCATTTTTATCATTTGTTAAAAATAAACAGGCTCTAGCTATATCCTCAGGCTTACCTACTCTGTTAGATGGATGTTGTATGTGATCTTCTTTTGTCAGATTGTCATAATCTATATTTTGTATCCATCCTGGACTTATACAATTTACCTTAATATTATATTTAGAAAAACTTATTGCTAAAGAATGAGTAAGTGCAACTATACCACCTTTAGATGCACTATATGCTAAAGTTCCTTCCTCAGACATAAAAGCTCTAGTAGATGCTATATTTACTATATTACCACCTTTATTTTTCATATTTTTAGCCATTTCTCTAGACGTTATAAATACACTTCTAAGATTTACATTTAATATATAATCCCAATCATCTATGCTTAGTTCTAGGGGATCTTGGAACTTAGATACCCCAACGTTATTTATTAATATATCCAGATTCTTATATTTATTTATTATAAAGTTCATCATATTTAGTATACTATCACTCTTTGAAAAATCTGTTTTATAAAATAACACTTTTTTATTTAGGTTTGTCCATTTTTCCTGTAATAAAACTCCCCTTTCTTCATCAATATCAGCTACTACAACTATAGCATTATTTTTTGCATATTCTTCTACTATAGCTTTTCCTATCCCATTTGCGCCTCCAGTTACAAGGACTACTTTATTTTCAAACATATATTACCTCCACTTTTATGTATTCCGCATTAAAACACCCTACCTAGGGTGCTTAAGCTAGTTCTATTATTTTAAATATACCTGATAATAATATTCTATCTTTATCAGATATTAGCACTCTCTCTTCATCGTCATTTATTCCTATATATTTACCATTATGAACTCTTATTATTATTTTACCATCACCTATAGGAAGTATTGTAAATGTCTCCCAGTTTCCTATGACTTCTCTGTTAGCTATAAGTTCATATCCTCCTCCTTGTTCTGCACATACAAATTTTTTATTATATGCCAATAATGCTATTTTATTGTGTGCTACCTTTATAAGTTTAAATATCTCTTTTTCTTCTATAAGATCTTTATTTGCAACTAGTCTATTTTCTTCATTTACAGAAACATACTGACCATTATTTGATAATATTGCTATGTTTTTTTCTGTTAATATATTGTTTGCTAGTTGTGGCACTACGTACAAATCATATAATTGAGGATAGCAGTACATATTTCCTATAAAAAATCCTAACATATCTATCCCACCCCTAAGTCCTATATTTAATTTTATATATAATATGAAATTAATATGGTTAATGTGATTTTATATATTAATAGATATAATCTATTTATATAAGTACGTGTATAGAAATTACAAATTAGACTACTTATAAATATAATCGTATACTTTAATCTATATAGACTATTATCTAAAAGGGGGATATTTATGAATAATCAACTTCCAAAGCAATTTGATGAGTTTAATGAAGCTAGAAGACAAGGTTTTATAACAGTTAAGAATTTAAAAGATGCAGGGAAAAATATTGTAGGAACTTACTGTACATATGCTCCATGGGAGATAATGTTAGCAGCTGATGCTGTACCTATATCATTATGTGCTATGAGTGAAGAGCCAATACCAGCTGCTGAAAAAGATCTTCCTAGAAATCTATGTCCGCTTGTTAAGGCTAGTTATGGATTTGCAAAATCTGATACATGTCCATATTTTTACTTCTCAGATTTAATAGTAGGTGAAACTACTTGCGATGGTAAAAAGAAAATGTTCGAGTTAATGAATGAAATAAAACCTGTACATGTTATGCGACTTCCAAATACTTCTATAGGAGAAACTTCTCTTAGAACTTGGAAAGAAGAAATGATAGTTCTTAAGGAAAGATTAGAAAAAGAATTTAATGTTGAAATAACTGAAGATAAGTTAAAAGATGCAATTAAAATTAGAAATGAAGAAAGAAAAGCCTTAAGAGAATTTTATGAATTAGGTCAACTTGATCCAGCTCCTATAACAGGACTTCAAATGTTACAAGTTTTATATGGCTCTACTTTTAAAATGGATAAAAATGAAAGTATAAATAGCTTAAGAGAGCTTGCTCAGAATATAAAGGCTGAATACAAAGAAGGAAAAAATGCTGGTGAAGGTAAAAAGAGAATTCTTATAACAGGATGTCCTATGGGTGGAGCTACTGAAAAAATAGTTAAAATCATAGAAGAAAATGATGCTGTAGTTGTTGGTTTTGAAAACTGTACTGGTATAAAAGCTACTCACGAATTAGTAGATGAAAATATAGACCCAATAGATGCATTAGCAAAGAAATATCTTAATATACCATGTTCTTGTATGAGTCCAAATAATAAAAGATTAGAATTACTTTCAGAACTAATTGATGAATATCAAGTTGATGGAGTTATAGATGTTATATTACAAGCATGTCATACATACAATGTTGAAAGCTTTAATGTTAAAAGATCTATGAGCTCAAAAAATGTTCCTTATATGGCAATAGAAACTGATTATTCTCAAAGTGATGTAGGACAATTAAAAACTCGTATGTCAGCCTTTATAGAAATGTTAGACAGCGGACTTCAAACTTCAATATAATTTATATATTAAATAAAGGATGCATCTAAGCATCCTTTATTTTTTTATTGAAATAGTCACCTGCATCAAATAAAGCCTTTATGTTTATATCAGGAGTGTTTTGGGGTAATATACATCCTGTACTAAATATATAGTTATTTATATTTTTTAAGTTGATATTTAGCTCTAGAGCACTATTATAAATTTCTTCATAAGTTGAGTTCAAAATAAACATAGGATCTATATTTCCCATTATAACAGTGTCATTAGGTACTTTACTTATAACATCTACTAAATTCACATTTTGATCTAAACTAATACATTGTGCTTTTGTGTTTACCATATCATCTATTATATTTGTAGTATCGCCACATATATGTAAAAATCCAAAAGTCTCTGTGCTTTTAAATATTTTTTTAAGATAATTTCCACTAAATTCATTAAACTTTTCTTTTGGAAGTAAATATGCCATAGGCTCTGCTATCCACAAAATTTGTGAATCTAAATCTTGTATAAGCTTTGCATAATCTATCATAAAACTAGTAATATCATTTATTATCTTGTGTGCATAGTCTGGATTATTATTTAATATATTTTTAGATTTATTTATATCCATAAAAATACATGCACATGTGAAAGGCCCAAAAAATCCACTTCCAACTAGTACATTACTTTCTTGTTTTTGTCTTATAAAATTGTTTATATACTTATATACTATCTCATCTTTTAAATAATTTTTATTTCTTAATATACTACATATTTCATCAAAATGAATGCAATCGTATGCTATATCATGTCCAAGGCTTTTATTTCCTCCAAGTGGAGATATAAGTCTTTTGTCTTTAGACTTTATATGTTCTATTAACTTGATTTTGGAATTTAATATTTCCATATTATTCCCCCATTTAAATTTATCAATGAATACATCATCTTTCCAGACATTAAAAAATAATTATTGTAAACAATAAACTTAACACCAACTTTTAAAAGAAACTTAAAGACAACTTGTTAAATCTGAAGAAAGAAGGTGGTTTAATGTACTATAAATATAAAAAAATAATAAAATGTTTTGTATTTACTTTCTTACTATATTTTCTCTCGATAAATAATATTTATGCAAATTCTTCAAAAAATAATGAAGAAATTTACCTAACACCTATTGGTAATGTAATCCAATTAGATGCTGAATTAGAAAATATCATTGTTAGAAATTCTTATCCAGGGTGTCCATTTCAAGTTGGTGACTATGTACTTGATATAAATGGAATTCCTGTAAAAAATCAAACTACATTATCAGATGTAATAAACAATTTAAGCAAAAATCAATCTGTAGAAGTAAAGATAAAAAGAAATAATAGAGATTCTATAGTACGTACAGATAAATCAGTACTTGAAAATATTAATTTTAATAATTTATTATCTGGTTTTGCTACATTAACTTATTTAAATCCAAAAAATAAAGAATTCGGTGCAGTAGCACATCCTATAAGTTTAGGAAATGCTAGAAAAATCTCTATAAAAAGTGGGGAAATATATTCAACATCAAATGTATATGTAGAAAAATCTTTTAGAGGTAATGTAGGTTCTATAAGTGCACAAAAAGAGAATATAATCGGTAATTTTAATAACAATACTGAATTTGGTATAGTTGGTCAAATAAACAATAACAATTTTAGTAATTTGCCTTCTTATAAAGTGGCACATTTGAATGAAGTTAAATTAGATAAAGCTTATGCTCTACTACAAAATAAAGATAATAAAATTGAAAAATACGAGATAGAAATCGTTAATATAGACAATCAAGACCATCCTCAATCTAAAACATTTAAAATAAAAATAACTGATAAAAGATTATTAAATTATACTGGCGGAGTTGTTCAAGGTATGAGTGGAACTCCTATAATTCAAAATAATAAAATAATAGGTGCTATATCTCATGCTATAGAAAATGATCCGTCTTATGGATATGCTGTATATATTGGATGGATGTTAAAAGGGGATAAATAATTTATCCCCTTTTTTTAATTTTGATTATCTTGCAATATATCTGGTACATTTTCTTTAGGAATATTAACATAATTTTCTGGAACATCTCCAATTATTATAGTTTCACATACAGGTACTTGTGACTTAACTTCTTGGGTAGATGTTGTTAAAGGTATAACTACTCTAACTTGAGTTTTAACTATTAAATATATTCTATGTCGAGTTTGATTTATACCTGAAGACTCAAAATTAGTTCCAAAATTTACACCTACATTCCCTATAGGTTCTATTGATACTTTTATCTGAGGCCCATATTTAGCAAGTAACGGACTTCCCAAAGCTGTACCTATTGGTATATTTGCAGATCTAGTTTTTATTTGTCTTAATTCATTTTGTATTTCTAGTGCTACATCGGAAGATATTTTATTCATAAGTATAGTATTTGCTTGAACCATAGTTATATTTCCATTTTCATCTGTTTTTATATTCATAAGTTCTTCATACTTTATATCATCTTTTACTATATCTGCAACAGCTGAATTTATTGACCTATTTGCAAGTTCTAATGCTTTTGCTTCTGCTACAACCATTATTGTAGGTCTTAATTTTCTATCAATATATATAAATGTTGATACAAGAATGAGTCCTGCTAATACAAACAAAGAAGTACCTATCATTTTTCGAATTTGGTTTTGTCTTTTAATTCTCCCTAAATTTCTCAAAAAACAACCCCCCCTTGCTAGTTTATGCAGAGAGGGGTTATTATGTTACTTACTAAATATTAATTTTGCAAACTTTCTCTTTCCTACTTGTATAATGTCTCCATCATTAATTAATATATTTTCTTTACTTATTTTTTCTCCGTTTATTTTTATTCCACCTTGTTTTATAAGTCTCCTAGCTTCACTTGTAGATGGAGATAGCTTTAATGTGGTTACCAATTTAGGAATAAAAAACACTCCATCTTCTGAATCATTTAGACTAATTTCTAAATCTTGTATATCATCTGGCATATCCTTTTTTTGAAAAACAGATTTAAAATATTCTTCAGCTTCAACAGCTTTTTCTTCACCGTGATATAATCTTACAATTTCTTTTGCAAGCGCCATTTTTAAATCTCTTGGATTTATTTTATCTTCTTTCATATCATTTTTCATTTTTTCTATATTATCTGGATGCTCATCTGTAACTAATTCAAAATATCTTATTATAAGTTCATCTGGTATTGACATTGTCTTACCATACATATCTTTTGGTTCTTCATTTATTCCTATGTAATTTCCTAAAGACTTACTCATTTTCTTAACTCCATCTGTACCTTCAAGTATAGGCATAAGTAAAGCTATCTGAGTTTCTTGATTATATTCCTTTTGAAGAGTTCTTCCCATTAATATATTGAATTTTTGGTCAGTTCCTCCCATTTCTACATCACTTTGTATAGCTACAGAATCGTATCCTTGCATTAAAGGATAAAAGAATTCATGTATAGAAATAGCTTGATTAGTAGCAAATCTCTTTTTGAAATCATCTCTTTCTAACATTCTAGCAACTGTATAATTAGAAGCTAAATTCCCAACTTCCATAAAATTCATTTTAGAGAACCATTCTCCATTAAATCTAACTTCTGTTTTACTAGAATCTAATATTTTAAATATTTGTTCTTGATAGGTGTTAGCATTCTCTAAAACTTGTTCTTGAGTTAATTGCTTTCTAGTTTCAGATTTTCCTGTTGGATCTCCTATCATTCCTGTATAATCACCTATTATTATGACTACCTTATGACCTAAATCTTGAAATGCCTTCATTTTTCTTAATACAACAGTATGCCCTAAGTGAATATCAGGAGCTGATGGATCTAATCCTAATTTAATTCTAAGTGGCTTATTTTCTTTAATAGATTTTTCTAGCTTTTTTATTAATTCTTCTTCTGGCATTATTTCAGCTACACCTTTATTAATGATTTTTAACTGTTCTTTTATATCTACCATTAAATACACCTCACATCTAATTTATATTATGAAAAATAATCAATATTTTACCATATACATATATTTTGTTCAAATAATGTAATTCATATAATTCTATTATCACTCATATTCTATTAAGTGTAAATTATCTTTTTGCGATATGAAATTCCAAAATATAATTATATATGATATAATTATACATTAAGATAAGGAGGTTTTGTTTTAATGAATGATATGAATAATAATAACAATAAAATCCGACGAAAAAAAGTAAGCAATTCCAAGCAAAGCCCTGAAAACAGCTCAAATTCTTATCAGAGGCGCAGCAATTCTAATAAAAACAAGAAATATATAAAGGTTATATCAATTGTATTTCTAGCATTAATGGTTTTAGGTTCTTCAATTGCAACAGCAGTAACATTTGCTGCATTAAGAGATGTTGAACCTATAACAAAAAAGGTTATAGCTGACAAACTAGAAACTACATCTTATATTCTAGATAGCAACGGTGAGGTAAGAAAAGAAATAAGAGAAGGCGAAAAGAAAGAAATTGTACCTATAGATCAAATTCCAAAAGATTTACAAAACGCAATTGTGGCTATAGAAGATGAAAGGTTTTTTGAACATAAGGGTGTAGATTGGAAAGGTCTTATAAGATCTACTTTGATTACTATGTTTACTGATACTACACAAGGTGGAAGTACCCTCGATATGCAGTTATCTAAAAACTTATTGACTTCTACAGAACAAAGTATAATCAGAAAAATAAAAGATATATACTACGCTATTGAAATAGATAAAGCTATGTCAAAAGAAGACATTCTAGGTGCATATTTAAACGATATGTCCGTTGGTAGAGGCACAAAAGGCGTTCAAGCTGGTTCTAAAACCTTTTTTGGAAAAGATGTTAGCGAACTTACGCTTGCTGAATCAGCTATGTTAGCTGGCTCAACTAAAAATCCATCTAGGTATTCACCTTATATAATGGATAAATTAAATGGTACAGAAACAAAAGAAGATTTAATAGATAAAATTGGTGTATACACTAAAACTGATGGATTTGATGCTGCCACTGATGTTGAAAAAAGTATGTTTTCAACGTTACATGACTGGGGACTTATAGATAGTAAACAATATTCTGAGCTTCAAAATGGAACGAAGGTTGTTAGAAAGGCAGTTCCAAGTCCTCATGCTAAAAAAAGGCAGGAATTAGTTTTATATAAAATGCAAGAATTAGGATATATAACAGAACAAGAATATAACGAAGCTAAATCATCGCCTATTGAAATAAAAGTTTCTAAAGACAATACTAATAACGATACATCATATATATATGATTTAGTTATAAAAGATGTTGAAAAAAAATTAATAGAAGAAGGATATGAAGAAGAAGAAGCATTAAACCTTATATATGGTAGTGGTATTAAGATATACTCTACTATGGACTATGATATGCAAAAAGAACTTGAAAAAGAGTTTGAAGATAGCACTAATTTTCCAGGGAATAAAACTAATGCGGAGGGTACAATTCAACCACAGGGCGCTATGGTAATAATGGATTATACTACTGGTCAAATTAGAGCTTTAATAGGTGGAAGAGAAACTACAGGAAGTAAGTTGTTTAATAGAGCTACTAACCCAAGACAGCCTGGTTCTTCTATAAAGCCATTATCTGTATATACTGCTGCAATAGACAACGGTATGACTCAAGCAGATGTTATGAGCAATAGTACTTCAGGATATAAGTTCAAACAAAATCAAGATTGGGATCCTGCAAACTCTCATAGTATGTCAAGCCAAATGACATTAAGAGAAGCTTTAGCAGAATCATCAAATAAAATAGCTGTAAAAACTGGTGAAAAATTGGAAAGTACCCATGATGAAGCTGTAGATGTTATGAAGGATTATCTCAAAAATTTTGGTATAACTTCACTAAAAGAAAATGGCAATGAGACTGATAATAATTTCAGCGCTCTTACTTTAGGTGGTATGTCACAAGGTATATCTCCACTTGAAATGACAGCAGCTTATGGTGCTTTAGCAAATGGTGGAACTTATGTAGAACCTATTACATTTACAAAAGTTGAAACTTCTGATGGTCAAATTTTAATACAAAATGAACCTGAAAAGCATAAAGTTGTAGATCCAGAAGTTGCATATGTAGTAACAGATATGATGACAGCAGTCGTTAAAAATGGTACAGGTGGAAGAGCAAGACTTTCTCATGGCATACCTGTAGCTGGTAAAACAGGTACTACTAATGACAATAAAGATGCTTGGTTTGTAGGATATACACCTCATTATGTTGCTGCAACATGGATAGGTGATGATAAAAATAAATCTTTAAGTCATGGTAGTTCTATGGCAGCTGGTCTTTGGAAAAAAGTTATGAATGATGTTCATAAAAACTTAGGGGACGTTGACTTTAAGAGACCTTCTAATATAGAATTTGCTAAAATAAATTTATACGACGGCGGCTTATCTAGTTCTGGATATAATGCAGCTGATGCGGCATTTATAAAGGGTACAGTTCCTTCAAGAGCATCTACTGCTAAAAAACCTGAAGAAAAAACTAATCCTAATTATCCTCTAGATCCTATAACTGGTTGGCCATATGACCCTGCAACTGGATTGCCTTTACCTAAGGATCCTCTTACTGGTAAACCTATATATCCAAGTACTAATCCTGGTACTAACCCAGGTACTACTCCTGGTACTAACCCAGGCACTACTCCTGGTACTAACCCAGGCACTACTCCTGGCACTACTCCAGGTACTACTCCAGGTACTACTCCAGGTACTACTCCTGGTACTACTCCAGGTACTACTCCTGGTACTACTCCTGGTACTAAGCCTGGTACTAACCCAGGTACTACTCCAACACAATAAAAAAAATAAAAAGTAGAGGATTATCCTCTACTTTTTTTAATTATATATTCTTAAACTGTATACATCACTCAAAGGACTGTACATACCTTCTGCTAATGAATTATTTTTGTTGTGGTTTAACTTTACTAAAATCCCTTCATATTCTCCATCTATAATAACTGCTACTTCTCCATTTAGCATTCCTCTTTGTAGTTCATTTATATCATCAAAACACTCTGTATAAGTATAGTATACATTGTTTTGTATAAGTCTTTTTAAATAGAAACAATTTATATAACTATTATCTAGATTATTTAGCAACTCTACTATTTCGTAAATTATCTCATTTTGAATATAGTTATTTATATATACAATATAAATTTGCTTTCCTTTAACTAATATATCTTTTCCAGTTATATTTTTACCTATCCCCAAACTTTTTCTTATAATATACTTATTTATATTTATATCATTAGATAATTTCATAATATCACCTATGGTTTGGTTTTAGGAGTAAATATTACAGACATGAGATATCCAAAGAATGCAGCTCCAGCTATACCTCCTGCTGTTGCCATAGTCCCTCCTTTAAAAGCACCTAATATCCCTTCTTGTTTTACCCCTTCTATAACTCCTTTTCCTAGTGCATATCCAAATCCAGTAAGTGGTACAGTGGCACCAGCTCCACCAAATTGAACAATAGGTTCATATATTCCTATTGCTGTAAGTATAACGCCTATCGTTACAAAGCTAACTAATACGTATGGAGTTTGAAGCTTAAAGTAATCCATTAGTATTTGTCCTATTAGACATATAGTTCCTCCTACTAAGAATACTTTTAGGTAATCTAATAACATAATATCATCTCCTATTTATTTTCAATTATTACAGCATGTGCTACACATGGTATTGTTTGCTTTTGTAAAGTACTTGTTGGAGATAATAATGCTCCAGTAGCTACAAGCATAACCTTATTAAATTCTTTTTTAATTAATTTTTTATATATATATCCTGAAAATACAGTTGCTGAGCATCCACAACCACTTCCACCACAGTGTACGTCTTGATCTTTATCAAATATCTCTACTCCACAATCTGTGTATACTTTTGATATATCTATACCTTGTTCTTTTAGTAAATCCATAGTTATTTGCTTTCCTAATACACCTAAGTCTCCAGTTGCTATTATATCAAAGCTATTTGGATCATCATTTGTATCCTTAAAATAAGCAGCTATTGTATCTACTGCTGCTGGAGCCATAGCTGCACCCATATTATTGCCATCAGTTATTCCTTTATCTATAACCTTTCCTATAGTTGTTCTAGTTATTTTGGGGCCTTTTCCACTTGATGATATTAGTGCACAGCCTGATCCTGTAACTGTTCTTTGTGCGGTCATAGGCTTTTGATTTCCAAGTTCTAGAGGAAACCTAAATTGCCTTTCTGCTGTAGAAAAATGACTTGACGTAGCTCCTACAACTAAATTTGCAAATCCTCCATCTACTAACATAGCCCCTACCGCCATAGACTCTGACATATTAGAACATGCTCCATATATCCCTAGGAATGGCCTTCCTATATCCCTAGCTGCAAATGATGTTGAAAGTAATTGATTAAGCAAATCTCCAGCAATCATATAATCTACATTGCTTAATACATAATCAGTTTTTTCTACTGCAGATTTAACAACCTCTTTTACCATTTTACTTTCCGCAAGCTCCCAACTTTTTTCACCAAATAAATCGTCTTCTAGTATTGTATCAAAATAATCTCTAAGTGGACCTTGACCTTCCTTTGGACCAACTATAGATGCTGTAGCTATTATAACTGGCTCATTTACAAGTTGTACTGTTTGATTTCCTATTCTTTTAGACTTATTTTTTTTTGTCATATTATTACTCCTTTCTTAGTATAGGAAAAAATATATTAATCCAACTATTACAGATGTGCCTATACCATATACCAATACAGGACCTGCTATTTTAAACATATTTGCTCCAACACCTAGAACATATCCTTCTCTTTTATACTCCATTGCAGGAGATACTATTGAGTTTGCAAACCCTGTTATAGGAACTATAGATCCTGCACCAGCCTTTTTACCTAAAATATCATATATTCCTAGTCCTGTTAAAAATGCTCCAAGAAATACTAGTGTTATAGTTGTAGCATCTGCAGCTGGTTGTTTAGCTAATCCTAAAGAACCATAAAATTGATTTATAAGTTCACCTATAACACATATAAGACCTCCAACAACAAATGCCCATATATAATTCTTTTTAAAGGTTGGTTTAGGACTTATTTGGTCTACATAAGTTTTATAATTCTCATTTTTATGTTGCTTTAAGTCATCTTTTTTATTGCTCATAAAACTACCTCCTTATAAAAACAGTCCATCCTAAAAGGGACCCTAAAGTCTTCCCAATTAGTAAGGCGAATATTATGTATTTCGTATATTCTGCTGCTATTTTTAACCTTCTTGATACAACTGGTATATAATCTAATACCTCCGCTAATGAAGATGATAAAAATCCTATAAATATACCATAAGTAATTCCAGATATAATAACTGACGATGTATCAAGGTTAAGTCTTATTTTAAATAAAGAAAATATACTTCCAAGTACACATCCTATTATTAAAATTAATTCATAAAATTTAAAATACTTCAATGTATTGCTTACTTGACAAATCCTAGGTACTATTCCTAGTAATGTTAAAAGAGCTACTACTCCAGAACCTACTACTATTCCTCCTGAAAATCCAAATAAAATAATTAGTATTAGCACTATGAATCACCCTTGTTTTGCTTTTTAAGCTGATTTTCCATTTCTAATGTTAGAGACTGAACTTTTAAATCTAGTGGACTTGGCTCTTGTTTTGAATAGTTAGGTATAATTCTATTAAAAAACAATGCTACTCCAACTCCTATGCCAATCGAATAAAAGATTTGAAAATATACTAAATATTTGTTTGGATTTCCTGTTAAAACTTCAACTATAATTTTTTGGGAATCAGCCATATTCACATCTGAATGAAAATTCATGATAGCCATTATTGATCCCATAAACACTATAATAGTCACTATAATAACTCTTAAAAATTTTGTCTTATCCTTTTTTATACTTTCAAAGTTTATAACTATATCATCAACAACTAATAAATTTATATTCATATTTGGATAAATATCTTTTATTGATTGAATTACCTCACCTATATGCACAACATCATAGTCCATATCTATATTTTTATATTTTTTTAAAATAATATTCTCTGCATCTTTTCTTATTTCCTTCGGATATATGTCATATATGTCACCTAAGTAAATTTCACTTTTATTTCTAGAAAAGTTTATTTTTCCTTTAGGAATTAAATATATTTCTTTCATATTATAAACTCCTCCTTAATGTTATTATTTTACAAAAACAAAAAAATAAACCCTTTTAAAAGGGTTTATTTTTTATTCTATATACGCTTTTAATTTTGAAAGTACCTTTTTCTCAATTCTAGATACTTGTACTTGGGATATATTGAGCATTTCTCCTATTTCACTTTGAGTTTTATCTTCAAAATATCTAAGCATTATTATTTGTCTTTCTCTTTTATCTAATTTTCTTAACATTTCTTTTACAAGTAAATTATCTACTACCTTTTCTTCTTCAGACTCTCCACTTAAACTTATTTTATCAATTAACCTTATTGGAGATCCTTCTTCTTCATGAATAACTCCATGTAAATATTCAACAGAAGAATTAGATTCAAGTGCCATGAGCAAATCCTCTTTATCTACTCCTATAGCTTTCGATATTTCATCAATAGTAGGCTCTCTTCCTAATTTTTTTGAAAGTGATTCTCCTTCTATTTTTGCCTTTACTGCTATTTGTTTAAGAGATCTTGAAACCTTTATCATTCCATCATCTCTTAAATATCTTTTTATTTCTCCTAATATCATGGGAACTGCGTATGTAGAAAATTTTACATTAAACTGAGGATCAAATTTATATATAGACTTTATAAGCCCTATTGACCCTAATTGGAATAAATCATCTCTATCATATCCTATATTCATAAACTTTGATACAACACTTCTAACTAGTCCTAGATTGCATTCTATTAGTTTATTTTTAGAATATTCATCTCCCATTTGAGCTTTATTTATTAATTCTAAACTTTCTTCATGACTAAGCAACACTCTTTTCTCTTTTTCTTCTTTTACGGCTGTTATCCCCATACTTAAAACCTCTATTCTATATTAGATGATCTTATCTTCTTTTTCATAACTATTTTAGTTCCTTCTCCTGCTATAGAAGAAACTTTCATCTCATCCATAAAAGTCTCCATAACCGTAAAGCCCATTCCAGATCTTTCTAATTCAGGCTTTGATGTATAAAGTGGTTGCATAGCCATTTCAATATCTTCTATTCCGTTACCTCTGTCTTCTACTACTACTTTTATAATATCTTCTTTTATTTCACATCTTAAGTATACAAATTTACTTTCATCCTCATCATAACCATGAATTATGCAGTTTGTAACAGCTTCAGATACAGCAGTCTTTATATCTGCTAGTTCATCTATTGTCGGATCTAATTGTGATGCAAATGCTGAAACTATTACTCTAGCAAGTGATTCATTTTCAGATTTTGCTGCAAATTTAACTTCCATAAAATTATTCATATCTTTATTCCCCCTTTAAAAAGAACTAACTGCATCTTCATAAGTGTTGTAAACCCCAATTATTTTATTCATTCCTGATAAATCAAATATTTTCTTAACTTGTGTACTTACATTTATAACTCCTACTTTACCTCCATCTTTCGCTATCTTTTTATATCTACCGATAACTACCCCAATTCCAGAAGAATCCATAAATTTCATATTTTTAAAATCGAATATTATATTTTTTATATTGTGTTCTGTTATTATAGCATCTAATTCTTCTCTAACTTCTACTGATATGTGATGGTCTAACTCTGCATACAAAAACTCTACTCGCAAATTTCTATTATCTATGAAACAATTCATCATTTGTATCCCCCCCTAAAGCAAATTTAATAAAATATAAAAGTAATATTTAATAGGATTCTATAAATTCTACATAGTTTCCTTCAAAGAAATTTAACTATTTTTGTTTTATTATGTCTACAAAACTTTCATTATATGTAACCTGACCTCCCATATCAGAACTTCCATTATAAGTTACAAAGTTTGGATTTCCATGTTTGTGCCACCACCCTGTATACATATGAATTATATTATTAGGAATATCATCATTTATATACAACTCTACTTCTACCTCTCCAAATTGCGATTTAATAGTTACTTTTTCACCATCTTTAATATTGTATGTACTTGCCATATCTTTATTAATAGACCCCTTTGAATTTCCATCTACATCTAAGAAATGTTGACTAAAAAGAGAATTTCTTGGATGTGTAGTTATAAGTCTTATCTTGTTATCTTCTTTACTACTGATATATATTGGTATAGGACTTTGATTATCTTTCTTTGCTTTATTTGAATATATTTCGTACTTTTTAGATGGTGTTTTAAATGTTAAGTTTTCCCAAGCTATATCATTATGTATAGTTATGTAGTCTTCTTTTATCTTTTCTAGTGTTATAGAAGAATTTATGTTTTTTAACGGTTCAATCACCTTCTTTAAATATTCTTCTTTAGAAACATATGGATATTCTTTTATATCCATTTCTTTAGCTAATTCCATAAAAAGGTGATATTCATCCATAAGGTTATATCTAGGTTCTACAGCTTTTTCATTATATATTATATACGGGCTACCCATAGAACTGTATATTATATCTTCTGTTTCCAATGTATTTGTACAAGGTATAAATAAATCACATTGCTTTGCAGTATCTGTCATAAACATATCTATACATACTTTAAATTCAACATTCTTAAAGGCATCTATTGCTTCATTTAAGTTTGGCCATTGATTAAGTGGATTTGCCTTTGATACCATAATTAATTTAACAGGTATTTCTTTTTTCTTATTTATAAAGTTTGCAAAGTTGTGTACGTTAAAATATCTGTTATTTTCATATTGTGAACTATTATATGGATCTAAATTTAATACATCTGGATAAACTCTATTTGCATAGTTCACCCCTCCTCCAACTTTCCCTACTTCTCCTGTTATAGCGCACAATGCATCTATAGCCCTTATTGTGTTTCCCCCATTTTTATATTTTTGGAATCCATATCCTAAATATATTGTGTTGTATTTATCCTTTGAGTATATATATGCCATATCTTTTATTGTATCTATATCAACTCCACATTCATTTGATAAATACATAATATCTAAAGTATCTAAGTATGATTTATATTCATCAAATCCTAAGACGTACCTATCTACGAATTCCTTGTCATATAAGTTTTCTTCTATTATTATCTTGGTCATAGCCATAGCTAGTGCTCCATCTGTGGATGGATTTAACCTTATATACCTATCTGCGAATTTAGCACTATCAGTGTATATTGGATCTATAACTATAACATTTGCTCCACTTGATCTTGCCTTTTTTATCATCTGCATAGTATGCAAACATGTATTAGAAGGATTTCTTCCCCATACAAATATATTCTTAGAATTTATCATATCTTCTAATGAATGGCTTCTTATATCTCCAAAGTCATATCTTTGAGCCTGTATTCCTGCTCCCCAGCAAGTACTACCTTTTGATCTAGTGATACCACCATAAAAATTAAAAAATATATCTTGTATTCCCTTAAGTATTGACCCACTTCCTGACTCGTAGTAATGAAGTATAGATTGAGAACCATATTTTTCTTTATAATAAGTAAGCTTATTTGCCAATAATTTAATAGCATATTCAAAACTTATTTCTTCCCATTTACCATCTACTTTAAGGAGAGGTTTATATATTCTATCTTTATGATTTAACCTTTCTAAATGTTTTTTGCCTTTTATACATATAAATCCTTTTGTATATGGATGATTTTTATCTCCTTCTATTTTAATAATATTTTCATTATCTACATGAACATTAAATTTACAACAGTCCCAACAATCTAGTGTACATCCATGACTTATTACCTTCATTCAAATCACTCCTTTAAAAAGATTGTACCAAAAATCACTTTATTTAATATTATAATCATATACTCATATTTTAGCATAATTAATTTTACTGGAGGTATACTATGAGTTTTATAGACAACAAAGTTTCTGATCGAATGGGTGGGCAAGATTTTTTTAATAATACAAAAGCATATAAGTTTGAAAAAATAAAAAGGGCTAAGGAATTGGCAATTCTCAATAATCCAAATATACCATTAATAGATATGGGTATAGGAGAACCAGATAAAGCGGCTGACAAGAAAATGATAGATATACTATATGAAGAAGCAGGCAAACCTGAAAATAGATGGTACTCAGATAACGGCATATTAGAGTTTCAAGAAGCTGCTTGCCGATATCTAAAGTCAATATATGGACTAGACAATTTAGATCCACAAAAGAATATTGTACATGGCATAGGATCTAAACCAGCTCTTGCTATGATACCTATAGGATTTATAAATCCTGGTGATATAAGTTTAATGACAGTTCCTGGATATCCTGTTATGGGAACTTACACTAAGTTTATGGGTGGTGACGTTTATAACCTACCATTAATTCCACAAAATAACTATTATCCAGATCTAGATAATATACCTAAAGATATATTAAATAAAGCTAAACTCCTTTATATAAATTATCCTAATAATCCTACAGGACAAGTAGCAACAAAGGAATTTTATGAAAAGGTTGTAGATTTTGCATATAAAAACGGTATATTCGTAGTATCTGATTTGGCTTATGGCTCCCTAACCTACGATGGTTATAAACCTCTTAGTTTTCTATCTGTAGATGGAGCTATTGATGTAGGTATTGAACTACATTCTCTATCTAAATCATTTAATATGACAGGATGGAGGCTTGCATTTGTAGTTGGAAATGAAAAGGCTATTAAGTTATACAGTACTATAAAAGGTCATACTGATTCAGGACAATTTAGGGCTATACAAAAGTCTGGTATATATGCACTAGATACCCATGAATTATTTAATCAAAATTGCAGAAGGTATTCTAGAAGATTTGACTTGTTAGTTAAAATATTAAATGAAATTGGATTTGATGCATATAAGCCTAAGGGAGGATTTTATTGTTATGTTTCTATTCCTAAAGGAACTAAAGATGGGATTATATTTAAAAACGCAGAAGAAGCTTGTGAATATATACTAATAAATAGCTCGATATCTACTGTTCCTTGGGATGATGCAGGTAGCTTTTTAAGATTTTCTGTAACCTATGAAGCCAATGACTATGAAGAAGAAATAAAAATAATGAATAATTTAAAAGATAGACTTTTAAAATTAAACTTAGTATTTTAAAAAACAGCGACTTTACTGAAATTTAAAAAAGGTGCCATAGGCACCTTTTTATTATTTTCTTCTAGCACTTGCTGGTTCTATATTTATTTTATTTCCTTTAATCTTTATTTGCTTCATTTTATCAAGTACCTTTTTGGCATGTTGCTTAGGTACTTCTACAAATGTATACTTGTCATGTATATCTATAGTTCCTATTAATTTACCTGGCATTCCCGTTTCACCAGCTATAGATCCTACTATATCTTTTGGTTGTATTTTTTGACTTTTACCTATATTAATAAATAGTCTAGTCATTCCTGCTTCTGAACCATTATCAAATGTTTCTTCTTCTACTATTTCTTCTTTTGCATTATTATTACCTAAAGACATTTTAAGAAGTGCAGCAGTTATATCTAATAGATCAAATTCTTCTTCTTCATAGAAAGCTTCTATCCATTGTCTTTCTTTTGATATATGACCTTCTTCAATTGTTTCTTTTACCTTTTCAAAGAAAGAAGTTATTTTCTTTTCTTCAACATCTGCAACTGACGGTATATCATGTTTTTCAAGTTTAGATTTAGTATATCTTTCTATATCTTTTAACTTTCTCATTTCTTTTCCGAATATAAATGTGAATGATACACCTTCTCTACCTGCACGTCCTGTTCTACCTATTCTGTGTACATAGTATTCTTCATCTTGAGGTAAGTCATAGTTAAATACACATTCAACGTCATCTACATCTATTCCTCTAGCAGCAACATCTGTAGCAACTAATATATCTATTGTACTATTTCTGAACTTATCCATAACCATATCTCTTTGTGCTTGTTTTAAGTCTCCATGTAGTGCATCTGCAAAATATCCCCTAGCTTGTAAATCTCCTACTAGTTCATCAGCACCTCTTTTTGTGTTACAGAAAACCACAGATAACTTAGGATCATAAACGTCTATTAATCTACATAGAACTTCTAATTTGTTAGCTCTTTTAGTTTCTACATAGTATTGTTTTATATTAGGAACTGTAAGTTCTCTACGTACAACTTTTATATGTTCAGGATTTTTTTGATATAATTTAGTAAGTTCTAATATTTCTTTTGCCATAGTAGCTGAGAAGAATGTAGTTTGTCTACTCTCTGGAGTAGTTTCTAGTATCATTTCTATATCTTCTCTAAATCCCATATCAAGCATTTCATCAGCTTCATCTAATACAACTGTTTTTATATTATTCATCTTCAATGTTTTACGTTTAATATGGTCTATAACACGTCCTGGTGTTCCTATTACTATTTGTACTCCGCCCTTTAATGATCTTATCTGTCTATCTATAGGTTGTCCTCCATATATTGGAAGGATTTTTATCCCTTTCATATATGTGGCTAAATTACCTATTTCTTTTGATACCTGTATAGCTAGTTCTCTTGTCGGACAAAGGACTAAAGCCTGTAGGCTTTTATCTGATTGGTCCACCATCTCAAGTATAGGAATACCGAAAGCCGCTGTTTTTCCCGTTCCAGTTTGCGCTTGTCCTATTATATCTTTCCCTTGTAATATTTTAGGTATAGCTTGAGCTTGTATAGGAGAAGGTTCCTCAAATCCCATATCCGCTATTGATCTTTTTACTTCTTCACTTAAAGGTAATTCATCAAATCTAATTTTTTCCATATTTTAAATCCTCTCCGTTTCTATTTTATCTTAACTTAACAATTATATATTTAATTTTTATATTATGCAATTAATATTTTCTACCTTATTCCTTCTTTTTATACGTAGAAAAAGCCCTATTAAAGGACTTTTTTATTTAGTCATATACAATATATATAACATAGTTATCTATAATAGGTATAATTATAATTAAAATAATCAATATCATAACACGAAAATCTATAATTAAATTTAGATATACCGTAAACATTTTATAACTGTTTGTGGCATCTCTCTATAATAACCTATTTTAAATATATTGTCTATAGTAAATAATATAAGTAGATATATAAATGTAAATTTAGCTTCATTTATATATATCTATATTTATATTTGTCTATTCCCTTGAAGAATATATATAAAATCTATGTTTTATATATATTCTTCAAGGGTAAAATTAAAATATGTTATTAAAAAATAATTTAAAAATCTAAGATTCAGATAATTAAAATAATAAGTAAAATTTAATCTTTATTTATTGTTTTAAGGATTGTATACAAAATACTCTTTCTATGTTATTATTATTATGATAATACATACACAATACCTAATTGGGTATTATATTATATATATTTTAAGGAGGAAACCTATCATGATAAAAGCTTGGGACGGTTTTAAGACTGGGAAATGGGAAAATGAAGTAGACGTTAGAGACTTTATACAATTAAACTATACTCCATATGAAGGTGACGATTCTTTCTTAGTTAGTGCTACAGAAGGAACAAAAAAGTTATGGGATGAAGTTTCTCAATTAATGAAAAAAGAAATAGAAAATGGCGGAACATTAGACGTTGATACTAAGACAATATCTGGTATAGATGCTTATAATCCTGGCTATATAGATAAGGAATTAGAGCAAATAGTTGGTGTTCAAACTGATGCTCCACTTAAAAGAGCTGTTATACCATATGGTGGTATAAGAATGGTTGAATCTGCTTGTGAATCTTACGGATATGAATTAGATCCGACGATAAGCGAAATATTCTCTAAATATAGAAAAACTCATAATCAAGGTGTATTTGATGCTTATACTGATGAAATGAGAGCTGCTAGAAGTGCTGGTATAATAACTGGTTTACCAGATGCTTATGGTAGAGGTAGAATAATAGGTGACTACAGAAGAGTCGCTTTATATGGTGTTGATAAATTAATAGAAGATAAAATAGCTCAAAAGAAATCTTTAGAAGTTGCAATGACTGAAGATGTAATGAGATTAAGAGAAGAAATATCTGAGCAAATAAGATCATTACAAGCTTTAAAAACAATGGGATTAAGCTATGGATATGATATATCTAAACCAGCGGAAAATGCTAAAGAAGCTGTTCAATGGACATACTTTGGTTACTTAGCTGCTGTTAAAGAACAAAATGGTGCTGCGATGTCTATAGGTAGAGTTGCAACATTCCTAGATGTATATATGGAAAGAGATATAAAAAATGGAGTTATAACTGAAGATGAAGCTCAAGAAATAATGGATCACTTCGTTATGAAATTAAGAATGGTTAGATTCTTAAGAACTGCTGACTACAATGACTTATTCTCTGGAGATCCAACTTGGGTAACTGAATCTATAGGTGGTATGGGCGAAGATGGTAGAACTCTAGTTACTAAAAACTCATTTAGAGTATTAAATACTTTATATACATTAGGGCCTGCTCCAGAACCAAACTTAACTGTACTTTGGTCAAATAATTTACCAACAGGTTTTAAGAAGTTCTGTTCTAAAGTATCTATAGACACAAGTTCTATACAATACGAAAATGACGACTTAATGAGACCATACTGGGGAGACGATTATGGTATAGCTTGTTGTGTTTCTGCGATGAAGATAGGTAAGCAAATGCAATTCTTCGGCGCAAGAGTTAACTTAGCTAAAACTTTATTATACGCTATAAATGGTGGTATAGATGAGAAGAAAGGTAAGCAAGTAGCACCAAACTTTGGAGCTATAACTTCTGAATACTTAAATTATGATGAAGTTATGGAGAAATTCGAATTATATACTGATTGGTTAGCTTCTCTTTATGTAAACACATTGAATGTAATACACTACATGCATGATAAGTACTGCTACGAAGCAATAGAAATGGCATTACATGATAGAGATGTATTTAGAACTATGGCTTGTGGTATCGCCGGTTTATCAGTAACTGCTGACTCATTATCATCTATAAAACATGGTAAAGTTAAAGTTATAAGAAATGACCAAGGTTTAGCTGTTGATTATGTAATCGAAGGAGATTATCCAAAGTTCGGTAACAACGACGAAAGAGTTGATGAAATAGCTACTAGCTTAGTTGAAAGTTTTATGAATAAAATAAGAAATAATAAAACATACAGAGATTCATATCATACTCAATCTGTATTAACTATAACTTCTAATGTAGTATATGGTAAGAAAACTGGTAGCACTCCAGATGGTAGAAAAGCTGGTGAACCATTTGCTCCAGGTGCTAACCCAATGCATGGAAGAGATACTAATGGATGTTTAGCTTCATTATCATCAGTTGCTAAATTACCATATGAACATGCTCAAGATGGTATATCTTACACATTCTCAGTAGTACCTGGTGCTATTGGCAAAACTATGGAAGAAAGAATAAACAACTTAACAGCTCTAATGGATGGTTACTTTGCTCAAAATGGACATCATATAAATGTTAACGTATTTGACAAAGAAACATTATTAGATGCTATGGATCATCCAGAAAACTACCCTCAATTAACTATACGTGTATCTGGATATGCTGTTAACTTCATAAAATTAACAAGAGAACAACAATTAGATGTTATAAACAGAACATTCCACGAAAGAATATAGTAATTTAAAACAAACAATCATCAAAGTATTTAAGTGTGTAAACTCTACTACAGTTTACACACTTTTTTTTAATTATTTTTAATCTATGGACTTTGTATACAATATGTTTTATAATTAATATATAGAAATAAGTACATTGTATACAATTAAAATATAAGATAAAATTTTAATATAAATTGATTATAAAGTCATTAAAGGGGTGTATTTATATGAGTATAAAAGGAAGAGTTCATTCTATAGAAACCTTTGGTACAGTTGATGGACCAGGTATAAGATATATATTATTTATGCAAGGTTGCCCTTTAAGATGCAAGTACTGCCATAATAGAGATACATGGGATACTAAGGGTGGAAAAGAATATACTGTAAATGAAATAATAAATGATGTCAAAAAATATTCTACTTATATGAAGTTTTCTGGTGGTGGACTAACAGTATCTGGAGGAGAAGCTACTTTACAACCTGAATTTTTAAAGGAATTACTTGTACAAGCAAAGGCTAATGACATACACACTGCACTTGATACATCTGGCTTTGTAGATATCGATGTTGTAGATCCTATACTTGATTATACAGATTTAGTTTTACTTGATATAAAACATATGGATAGAGAAAAGGCTAAAGAATTGACAGGTGTAACTAACGATAAAACAATTGCTCTAGCAAAACATTTATATAATAGAAATATACCTGTTTGGATTAGATATGTGTTAATACCTGGCATAACAGATTCTCAAGATGACTTAGAAGCTTTAGGAGAATTTGTATCAAGCTTAAGTAACATAGAAAAGGTAGAAGTTCTTCCATATCATATTTTAGGAGTTCACAAGTGGGAATGCATGGGCCTTGAATACCCTTTGAAAGGTATTCCGGAAGCTACTAAGGAAGATATTGAAAAGGCTAATGAAATTTTATCAAAATATAAAATTGAAATAAAAAGCAGAGCTTCATAAGCTCTGCTTTTTAATATTCTATTTCCTCTACTTCCATATTATCTATTGCTTCTTTTATAAGTTCCTCTATATTTAATTTTGACTGTGATTCAACTATTTTTTCTAATCTAGGCTTAGTTACAGGTTTTTTAGGAGAGAAAACAGTACAACAATCTTCTTCTGCTATTATAGATGTCTCGTAAGTATCTATTTTTTTTGCCATATGAACTATTTCTGATTTATCCATAGCTATAAGAGGTCTAAATACAGGTATTGATACCGCTGCATCAGTACAAGTTAATCCTTGTATTGTTTGTGAAGCAACTTGTCCTATACTTTCACCTGTTATAAGAGCATTTGCATATCTTTTTTCTGCTATAACCTGAGCTATTTGCATCATAAATCTTCTAGATATTATAGTCATTTCTTCTTCTCTACAGTTTTTTGTTATTTCTTTTTGTATATTAAGTAGGTTTACTTTGTGAAGTCTTATTTTCCCACAGTATTTGGATAATATTTTAGCTAAATCTCTTACCTTTTCTTGAGATTGTTCATTAGTAAATGGATAACTATGAAAATGTACAGCTTCTACTTCTACTCCTCTTTTAGCGACCATCCACGTTGCAACAGGGCTATCTATTCCTCCTGATAAAAGAGCAATAGCTTTTCCATTAGTTCCAAGAGGTAACCCTCCATACCCTGCTATACCATCTGTATATGCAATAGCACAATCTTGTCTCAATTCTGTAATTACTCTTATTTCAGGTTTATGAACGTCTACGTTTATTTTATCTCCTAAATTCGATAGTAAATATCCACCTATATCTAAGTTCATCTCTTGAGAAGTTAATCTAAAACTTTTATCTCCTCTTCTACTTTCTACCTTAAACGTTTTTGCTCCATTATCTACTTTTTCTTTTAATAATTTAAGTGCAGCCTCTTTTAATTCTTCATAATCCTTTTCAGTTTTTATAACAGGGCTTACAGATACTATTCCAAATACCTTTCTAACCTCTTCTATTACTTCTTCATGATCATAATCCTCTAGGTTTATATATATTCTACCGTATTCCTTGTATACATCAAACTTTCCTAGTGGTTTTAATATGTTTCTTATATTTCTTATAAGCTTGTTTTCAAATATATACCTATTCTTACCTTTTATTCCTATTTCTCCGTATTTAGCTATAATTGCATTATACAAATTCATCACCTCATATTTTTATCTTTTTCTTATTATATCTCTTAAATCTTTTACTGATTCTTTTACTATTTTTACAGTATTTATTATATCTTCTTCACTATTCATATTAGATAAACTAAATCTTATTGCACCTTCTATTTCTTCAGATTTTAATCCCATAGCTAAAAGTACATGACTTCCTTTTTTCTTAGATGAACAAGCAGACCCAGTTGATACATATATGTTATGTTGTTCTAAATAATGTAGCAATATTTCTCCTTTTATTCCAATAAAAGATACATTTAAAACATGACATACTCCATCTTCCGGAGAGTTTATTTTTACATTATCTATATTATTTTGTAGTTCTTCTCTTAATATACTTTTAAGTCTGCTTATATTGGCTATGCTTTCTTTTAAGTTTGACATAGTTATTTTTACAGCTTCTCCAAGTCCATATATTCCAGGTACATTTTCAGTTCCAGACCTTATAGAGCTTTCTTGCCCTCCACCGGTTATAATAGGTTTTAATCTGTTATTTTCTTTTATATACATAAATCCTATTCCTTTTGGCCCATGTATCTTGTGTCCACTTACACTCATAAAATCTATGTTGTATTTATTAGGTCTGAATTCTATTTTACCAAATGACTGAACTGCATCTACATGAAAATACACCTTCTTTTCTAATGTAGACAAATAATTTCCTATTTTGTCTACAGGTTGTATGCTCCCGGACTCATTGTTTACATGCATTATACTTACTAATACAGTATCATCTCTTAAAGAATTTTTAAATTCATCAAAATCTATTATTCCTTTTTCATTTACTTTAAGATATGTAACTTCGAAACCTTCGCTTTCTAAATCTCTAAATGTATGAAGAACTGATGGATGCTCTATTTCTGTAGTTATAAGATGTTTTCCTCTTTTTTTATTTATATTTGCCACACCTCTTATTATTGCATTATTAGATTCTGTGCCTCCAGATGTGAAAAATACTTCCTTATCTTTAACTCCAATGGATCTTGCTATATCTTGTCTTATTTGTTTTATATTTTTTTCAACTATAATTCCTTTTTTATGCATAGATGATGGATTTCCATATTCTATAATTAAAGCTTCCATCATTTTATTTACAACTTCATCATAAGGTTTTGTAGTAGCACTATTATCTAAATATATCTCCATATATTAACACCAACTTTCTCTTTAGTTATTTAATATAAATTATTAATTTTATTTTTTGCATTTTTCATTTATATATTTCAAAAAGTCCCTATATTATTTTAAAACTTATATAAAGTAGTAAAATAACATGGGACCTTTTTTGTCACTATTATAATATATATTATTTATCTATTTTTGTAAATGAATGTAACCTATTAATATCCTATATTTTCATTTAATATGTAAACTTTAAAATCTATAAATGGAGGTTTTTGCTCTATAATAGTAGTTATAGTGCACATTCTATCAGGACTCTTGCAATCGCTGCAGTTTTCAGTTATTGCACAAGGAGTTTTTCTTTCTAATCTTCTTGCATTTTGAGGGCATGCCACTGTTTTTATTCTGCTCATAGCATCATCGTAATCTTTAGCTATTTTATTTAATCCACATATTATTCTAACCTTCTTAGGGCCAAAGAACATAGCCGCTACTCTATTTCCATTGCCATCTATATTTAATATTCTTCCATCTTCTATTAAAGCATTGCAACTAGTTAAATATACATCTGAGAATATGGCCTTTTTAAAAATATCCATTCTTTTTTCTGGCTCAACTTTCCAATGCCATAATACATCATTGCCTCTTTTACATAAGTTATCATATATACCTAAAGACTCTACTGTACTAGACCCCCCTATGGCTACTATTTCCTCAGTAGATATTTCTTTTAATAGTTCTTCAACTAGTTCTTCTCTACTTTCAAAATATTTACTTTCTATCTTTCTATCTGATAAATTTCTTATAATATCTTGAATCATTTAATTCACTCTCCTGTATTTTATATATTCTTAGCTAAATTATATATCATATTTTAGTAAATTTTAATATTTTTTAAAAAAACTATTGCAAAGTTTGTCGTATTTTGTTATTATTAATACATGGTTATCCCCCTGATAACCTTAATAAAATCTCTATTCCCAATACCCCTTTTGAATGGATAGATTTATCCATGGATGTACCTACTTCGCATCGGAAGCGAAGTAGGTTATTTTTTTATGTAATAATAATTAGTTTTATAATAGTATGTTTTATTTTATTTTACATATATTTAACAAAACTTTATTTTAAAAAATTATTGCAAAGTTTGTCGTATTTTGTTATTATTAATACATGGTTATCCCCCTGATAACCCTAATAAAAATCTCTATTCCCAATACCCCTTTTGAACGGAGATATATACATCCATGGATAAACTTACTTGGTTTCGGAGCCAAGTAAGTTTTTTTCTGTTTTTTTATCAAATATATGAATTTTATGTTTATCCATAAAAATTTTTAATTCATCATCAACATTAATATTATATCTTCCATCAAATTTAGCTGTTATTGAAATACCATTAGCATTTAAATATGCATATATTTCCGCCCCTGTAAGTTCACTTATTTTGACAGTTGCTCTAAAGGCTATATTCTCGTTATTTTCTACATGAATATCTTCCGGCCTTATTCCAAGCATTACTTCTTTACCTATATATCCTTTTTCTCTTAATATATCTGATTTTTCCTTACTTAAAACTACTTTAACTTCATCAAACTTTACATATACTTCTCCATCATATTCTATTAATTTTGAATCAATAAAGTTCATTTGAGGATCACCTATAAAACTTGCGACAAATATATTATCCGGGTTATTGTATAGTTCTTTAGGGGTACCTATTTGTTGGATTACTCCATCTCTCATTATTACGATTCTATCAGCCATAGTCATAGCTTCTACTTGATCATGTGTTACATATACAAATGTTGTTTCAAGTTTTTTATGTAATTTACTTATTTCCATTCTCATTTGAGTCCTTAGTTTAGTATCTAAATTTGATAAAGGCTCGTCCATTAAAAACACCTTAGGATTTCTAACTATAGCTCTTCCAAGTGCAACTCTTTGACTTTGACCTCCAGACAATTCTTTTGGTTTCCTATCTAATATATTTTCGATTTCTAATAATTTAGCCACTTCTTTAACTTTTCTATATATCTCATCTTTAGGGATTTTTTTTAAGTTTAATGAAAATGCCATATTTTCATATACGCTTAAATGAGGATATAAGGCATAATCTTGAAAAACCATAGCTATATCTCTATCCTTTGGTTTCACTTCATTCACTAGCTTATCTCCTATATATAATTCTCCTGAACTTATTTCTTCAAGACCTGCTATCATCCTAAGCGTAGTTGATTTCCCACATCCTGATGGTCCAACTAATACAATAAATTCTTTATCTTTTATATATAAGTTCAAATTTTTCACAGCATTATATCCATTTGAATATGTTTTACAAATATCTTTTAACTTTAATCCTGACATTTCGCTTTTCTCCTTTTGTAACTTTTGCAATTAGTATATATGATTTAACCGATTTTTTTATAAGCTTTAATCATAGAATATATAAGTAAGTATACAACACTCATCCTTGGGAAATTGTTTTCAAATTTATTTTATAAACTTATTGATATTTTTACCTTATTATTATATCATTAAGTTTATAATGTCTTTAATAACGATAGCATTTTATTAAGTTTCAATTATTTTCTAAAGATTCACCAAATTAACAGAGTAATTGTATTTTTTTGTTGAATTTTGTTATATAATGTAATAGAATATCAAGTTATAAATCACATATATAGAAATTAATATAAATAGTATATCATAAATGTAATTTAGGAGGTTTTAAAAATGAATAATAAAAAGAAAGTTGCTATAGTTTTCACTGGAGGTACTATATCAATGACTGTAGATGAGAAAATAGGTGCTGCAATACCATCTCTTTCTGGCGAACAAATAATGTCAATGGTTACTAATATAGATAAATTAGCAAATATAGAAGTTATAAATTTTGCTGAAATTCCTGGACCTCATATGACTCCAGAAAAAATGATGGAACTTAAACATGTGGTTAAAGGTTTATTAGATAGAGAAGACCTATGTGGAGTAATAGTTACTCACGGGACAGATAGCTTAGAAGAAACTGCATACTTCTTAGACCTAACTGTAAATACAGATAAAGTTTTAGTTATAACTGGAGCTATGAAAAGTAGCGATGAACTCGGTTATGATGGAGCTAGCAACTTAGCTGCAGCTGTTTGTACAGCTATATCTGATAAGGCAAAAGGTAAAGGTGGTTTATTAGTTATGAATAACGAAGTAAACCTAGCATCAGAAGCTACAAAAACAAATACTATGACTTTAGATACTTTTAAGTCATTGTCTTATGGACCTTTAGGTATAATTGATGGCAATGAACTTATACTTTCTAGAAATATAGTTTATAGACAAAATATAGAAACAGATAAAGTTGAATCTAATGTAGATTTAATAAAAGCTTGTGCTGGAATGGATGATAGACTTATAAAATTATCTGTTGATTCTGGTTCTAAAGGTCTAGTTATAGAAGCTATGGGTAGAGGAAATATACCTCCTAAAATGTATGAAGGTGTAAAATACGCTAGAGAAAAAGGAATCCCCGTTGTTATAGTTTCTAGATGTCATACAGGTAGAGTATTTGATAGCTATGGATATCTAGGTTCTGGTAGAGATTTAAGAAATATAGGTTGTATATTTGGCGGAGACCTTCCTGGCCAAAAAGCTAGGATAAAACTTATGTTATCTTTAGGAAAAACTAACGATTTAAAAGAAATAAAAGATTATTTTGAAGAAGGTATATACTACTAAAAATTCCCTACGGTCATGTCGCCAACGGCCTTGAAGAGCAGGCCCGTTGCTCAAAATTCGCTTTGCTCAAATACAAAAGCCTACTGAAATTCAGTAGGCCTTTTTTTATATAACTTTAGCTAAGAACTCTTGTGTTCTTATATGTTGTGGATTATAAAATAAATCCTTTGGCGATGCCTCTTCTACTATATATCCGTTATCCATAAATATAGCTCTAGTTGCAACTTCTCTTGCAAATCCTATTTCATGAGTAACAACAGCCATCGTCATACCTTCATTAGCTAATTCTTTCATAACATCTAGAACTTCTTTAACCATTTCAGGATCTAGAGCTGAAGTAGGTTCATCAAACAACATAACTTCAGGTTCCATAGCCAAAGCTCTTGCTATTGCTATTCTTTGTTTTTGTCCCCCTGATAATTCATTTGGATATGAATTTCTCTTATCTAACAATCCAACTCTATCTAATAGAGATTCTGCCTTCTTTATTGCTTCGTCCTTTGAAATACCTTTTACTTTTATAGGAGATAGTATTATATTATCTAGTACAGTCATATGAGGAAATAAATTAAAACCTTGAAAAACCATTCCTATTTTTTGTCTTGTTGTATTTATATTATTATTTTTATCAGTAATATTTTTATCTTTAAAGATTACTTCTCCACCACTAGGTTCTTCAAGTAAATTAATACATCTAAGTAATGTACTTTTTCCTGAACCACTAGGCCCTAGTATAGCTACTATTTCACCTTTATTTATATTTAAATCTATATCTTTTAATACTTCTAGATTTGCAAATTTCTTTTTTAAATTATTTATTTTTATCATATTAATACCTCCTATATAGTGCTACTTGCTAATTTCTTTTCAAACATAGCTACAAGCTTTGATAAGCTAAATGTAAGAACAAAGTATATAATAGAAGCTATTATAAGAGGTTCAAATGCTAAGTAAGTGTTCCCTCTTACAGTATCTGCATTGTACATAAGGTCATGTATACCTATTATTGAAACTATAGATGATTCCTTAACCAAAACAACAAATTCATTTACTAACGCAGGTAATACATTTTTTAAAGCTTGAGGTATTATTACATATCTCATAGCCATATTGTAATCCATTCCTAGAGATCTACTTGCTTCCATCTGACCTTTTTCTATAGATTGGATACCCGATCTTAATATTTCAGCTATATATGCACTAGAATTTAGAGATAATGCTAAAGTTCCTGCTATAAAATCAGACGATATAGGCCCTAAACTTGGGAATGTAATCCCAAGTGTAGGTAACCCATAGTATATAAGATATAATTGAACCAAAACAGGAGTACCTCTTAAAAACTCTATATATGATGATGATATTATTTTTAAAAACTTATTTTTTGATATTTTCATAAGGCATATGAATATCCCTAATATAAATCCTAGTATTACTGCTATTAGTGATATCATTATAGTTATTAGTGCGCCATTTATAAAAAACTTATAATACTCACTTAAGAAAGAAAAATCCATGTTGTCACCTCCATTAGGCTTATTGAGATAATTTTGTAGCCTCATCAACAAACTTCTCTATTTTACCTTCTTTCATTAACTTATCTAATGTTTTATTTACTTCATTTAAAAACTCTTTATCTTCAGACTTTTTAAAAGCCATTGCAGAACCTTCATCTCCACCGTTTAACTCAATATTAGATAATGTTAAATCTTCATAATTTTTAAGACGTGCATCAGCTGTATTACTGCTTAATATAACTGCATCTATATTTCCATTGTTAAGTTCTAAAATTAGGTCTTGAATTTTACTTAAAGATTTTATATTAGTTGCTTTTATTTCATCTTTAGCAAATTGTTCTTGTATACTAGATTTTTGAGCACCTATTTTTACATCTTTAAGATCTTCAATAGTTTTAAGTTTATCTAAGTTATTTTTGTTTATAATTACTACATTTTGACCAGTATAGTATATTTGTGAAAAATCAGCATTTTTTTGTCTTTCTTCAGTTGGAGTCATACCAGCTGCAATCATATCTATATTACCTGATGTAAGTGCTCCTAATAATCCATCAAATTTCATATCTTTTATTTCTAATTTTACTCCTAAATCATTAGCTATTTCTTGTGCTATAGCCATATCAAAGCCAACTATAGTATCTTTTCCATTTATTTCTTTGTGGAATTCATATGGCGGATAATCAGCAGATGTTCCAACTACCAATACACCTTTATCCTTTATTTCTTGTAACTTACTTACATCACTTTTAGAACTACATCCTACTAATGCCATTGCTAAAACTAATACAAATGTATATATTACTAAATTTTTTATCTTCTTCATGATAATACCTCCCAAAATATAATGATTTTTAAATGATAATAACCAAATAATGCTATATTGTTTTTTATTTTTTTTTATAATTAATTTTTATTTTTCATTAGCCTTTTTGTTTTCTACACCTCATTAATATCGCCTCCTTAAAATATACAATAAAAAAAGTCCCTTAGTCATATGACTAAGAGACGAATTAATATCCGTGGTACCACTCTTATTGATAAATACACTCATCAAGTTTAGTAACAATAAAAAAGTCTCTTGGTCCGAAGACCAAGAGACGAATTAACATCCGCGTTACCACTCTTGTTGATAAGTTATACTTATCCACTCTTATCTCTTAAGGCGAGACAATCCTATTACCCTACTATTAGTTCAGGTAATATCCTCAGAAGCTCTTTTCACCATAAATTTCATTACTAGGCTCACACCACCCCTAGTTCGCTGCAAAATCCATTTAAGTTACTCTCTTCGTCGTAGGATTTACAATATTTAATTTAATTTGATTATACAGACATATTTGGATATTGTCAACATAGTTTTTTGAAAATTATACTTGTAATTTATTTACTTATTTTCTTTATTATACCATTCTTTAAACAAGTTATATAATCAAGTAATTTTATACCGTCTTTAAATTCAACAGATATTTTCCCATCGTCTTTGTCTAGTATAAATCCTTCTTCAAACTTTTTATGGTATATTTCATCTCCAGTATTTATATCTATATTACTTATAGTTTCTTCTTGACTTACTTTCATTTTATTCGTAGTTTTCTTTTTTATTCCTTTTATTTCATCTATAAATCTAGATTTAAATACAGTTTTATTATATTTTTGTTTCGGTATACTTATATACAGACTATTCATAGCTCTTGTTATACCTACATACAACAATCTTCTTTCTTCTTCTATAGCCTCAAGTCTTTGTTTATCATCCTCTATATCGTATGATTTTTCATGAGGAATTGTTCCTTCTGTTGCTCCCACTATATAAACATTTTTAAATTCTAGCCCCTTTGCGCTATGCATAGTAGTAAAAACTACTCCATCTTTTATAACTTCTTTTTTCCCATATGACATCTCTTCTTTTACTTTTTGTATATGGTCTAGATAATCATTTATACTCTTAAAGTGTACAGCAGAACTTTCTATTTCATTTAATATTTCAAATAGCCCATTTGCCTTTAACTTTCTATTAGCGCAATATTCTACTATATACCTGTCATATTCTAAACTAGTTCTTATATACGATATTGCATTTTTAGGAGATAATCCACTTATATATCCTAAATCCATTTCTAAATCCTCTATAGTTTGAATTTGTTTATAGTGAAGATCACATTTTTCTTTTAAAGTATTTATAAAATTCGATTCTTCACTAGACATCTTTATGCTATCTTTTGATATATATCTAAATGGTCTATTTATAATTCTTACCCATTCATTTTTTAAATTATTATCTAGAGATAGTCTTAAATAAGATAGTACATCTTGACATACCCAATGATCATATATAGTCACTATAGTATCCCTTACTACAAATGGAATACTCATATCCATAAACACATCTATAAGCGCGCGAGATTGAATATTAGTTCTATATATAACTGCAAAATCAGAATACTGCAAATTATCTTCATTTATTTTGTGAGCTATATCTTTTCCTATTTTTGATGCTTCATCTTCAGAGTCTTCAGGATACATGTAATTGACATCGCTACTTATATCTTCTCTATTGTGTTTTATGATTTTATCATATCTATTACTGTTATTTTTTATAAGTTTATTTGCTGAAGATATTATATTTTTCGTTGATCTATAATTTACATCTAATACTATCTTAACTACATCTGGAAAGTACTCTTCAAATTGTAATAAAAAATCGGGTCTTGCCCCTCTAAATCCATATATACTTTGATCTTCATCTCCTACAACAAATATATTATTATTTGGGGATGTAATAAGTTTTAATATTTCAAATTGAACTTTATTTATATCCTGAAACTCATCGACTAATATATATTTATAACTATTTCTAACTATATTTAGAGCACTAACATTGTTATTTAACAAATGATATGTGTGTATTAGCATATCGTCAAAGTCTATTTTATTCATTTGTTCTTTATACTCTTCATACATTCTATATACATTATTAAATTCTTCACTTGACAATGTATTTGAATCAAAATCCACCACTTCCATAAGTTCATTTTTTAAATATGATATATCGTTTATAATGCCTGAAATGGTATCTTCTTCTTCACCATTTTCTATTTTTAATGTTTTTAATATATTCTTTATTATAATTTTCTTGTCTTTTTCATTTAGTATATAATCCAAGTTATATTTTTTGAAGTGTCTTAATATCCTAAAAAATACAGAATGAAAGGTTCCAAATGTAACCTTATTTACTCCATAATCAGAACTTAGTTTCAATGCTCTTTCTTTCATTTCATTGGCAGATGCCTTAGTAAACGTTATTGCTAATATATTTCCTGGTTTTATATTATTATTCTGTATCATATTAACTATTTTATATGTTATTACTCTTGTTTTTCCTGAACCTGGGCCTGCTAATACCATACAAGGTCCATTTATATGATTTATAGCTTTTTTTTGATTTTTGTTTAAATTTTCTATATTTAACATGACTTATCACCTTAAATTATTCTTTATTTGTAATATAATGTACTTAGGCAAATAAATGTACAGGAGTGAACTTATGCAAATTATAACAAATGTTATAGATGAACTGATAGATATTCCAAATAACCACTGTGTTTTTGATATAGAAACAACGGGCCTTAGCCCTAAGTATAGTAAAGTTATACTTATAGGTGTTCTATATATAAAAAATAATCAAACTATTGTACAACAGTTTTTCGCAGACAATTCTAAAGAGGAAAAAGAAATATTATTTTACTTCAAGGAAGTATTCAAAAATTTCGAATATCATATAACCTTTAATGGTATGCGCTTTGATATTCCATATTTAAACGAAAGATTTAAATCTAATGATATAAATTATACCATAGATAAGACCAAAGATATAGATATCCTAAATGTAGTTAGACCTTATCAAAAAAAATTATCACTTATAGATTGTAAACTAAAAACCGTTGAAAAATACTTAGGGATAGAAAGAAAAGATACAATATCAGGTAAAGATAGCGTTGAATTATATAAGAATTATGAAATAACCCAAAATGAAGAATTAAAAAAGAAAATACTTCTTCATAATTATGAAGATATATATTATCTTGGGAAAATATTTAAAATAAAAGAAGTAATAGAACAAAAGCTAGATTTCATAGAGATAGATATATACAATAGTATGTATAAAGTAATTATGAATAATTATAAGTTCAAAAAAAACTTTTTAACTATAGAGTATATATCTAATGCAGACTTCCCTATTGATATAGAAATTTATAAAGAAAACTATTCAATAAATGGACATAAGAATAAATTAAATATAACTTTAAATTTAAAAAGCGGAGTTGATAATAATAAAAATAATATAATTTACTACGAATTAAGTACTTTAATACCATTAATGGTAAATTTAGAACCTTTAGAAAACAACATACACTCATTATCAAAATATATTCTAATAAAAGAATTTAAAATATAAAAAAGTCGTTGAAAAATCAACGACCTTTTAAAATGGCGGAGAAGGAGGGATTTGAACCCTCGCGCCCCTTGCGAGACCTACTCCCTTAGCAGGGGAGCCTCTTCAGCCACTTGAGTACTTCTCCATATATTATCTTTTATTACATGGATAATAATATCATATATATTTACATATGTCAATATTTTGAATTATATTTTATATAAGGAATTATAGCTTAAATATAGAATATAAATACATATAAGTTTGTTCAAGGAGGAAAATAAATGATTGATGTAAAAGCGGTAAATGAGAAAAGGAATGTAAAAATACCCTATGAGCATTGTAAGGCAATGTTGCCTAATATACCTTGTGATATAATAAAGGCTACCACAAATTGCTATTATGATGAAGATAATAACTACTTTCACGTAAATATGATTAATAGATTATATAAAGTTCATTATCCTTCGGGAGAAATATTTAAAGAAAATTTAGATGAATTTTCTAACTATGAAATCAAAACTATAATAATTAGGTATCTATTAAACGCCAAAGGAGTTCCACCTTCTAATAAATATATAACCTTTAAGGAAATTCCTGGAGGGCCTGTGTATTATCCAAACTTTTTAAATAGAACTATTGGGGACTTTGTTAATACTTTTGGGTATAACTTGAATAACTTCTCAAAAGTATGTGAACTTTTAGGAGGAGAAAAGTTGAATCTTGGGGATATCTCTTATAAAATTCAATTTATGAACAATATCTATATGGTCTTTACTTTGTGGGCTGGGGATAACGATATTTCTCCATCTGGAAATATTCTATTTGATGCTAACACTCAATTTTATTTTGATGCTGAAGATTTATCTGTAATAGGAGATATAGCTGTAGGATTTTTAAAGAAGCTATTAAATAATAATTTTAATCCTGAAGATGGACAATTTCATTTTAGAGTATTTTAAAGGGTATGGTTTACACCATACCCTTTATATATTACATATTCTTTTTAGCTTCCATTAACATTTCATTGGCTTTTTTCATATATTCTATAGCTTTTTCTATATAGTTTGCTGTTTCTTCTTTATCTATAGCTCTAGCTTTATCTACCCATTCTCTAAATCCTTCTTCATGTGATTCATTATGATTTACCCAATGAACTAATAATATGTTTAAAGTTTTTTCATCCTTATTCTCACTTGACTCTCCATGAGAATGATGATGGTCATGATTGTGGTCATGGTCATGTCCATGATGATATCTTATCGCTTCTTTTGAAAACATCATTTTGTTCCCCCTTATTATTTTATATTAAATTCTTTTTTTATAAGTTTTATAGCATCCTTTATTAATAAAACTACAGGCTTATTTTCAATCCCTACTATTTCAATGTTTTCAGGCATTATAGGCAAAAATATTTTAAAAGCCTCACTATCTGATACTGCTTCACTCATTTTACATGTTACCTCGCCCATCATGGAATTTGGTATTATTATAGATATAGGCGAAACTATAATGTTTGCTTTTTTAGAAGATACAACTATAGCATTTTCTCCTGTTGCACCTTTATTAGCATGTGCCTTCATCATAGCACTTGTAGCTATAGAGTTCGTTCCAAGTGCATATATATCTATGTATGATGGTAGCTCTTCTCTTAAATAAGATACTATTTGAGAACCCAATCCTCCACCCATACCATCTATAACTGCTATAACCATAAGTTATCCCTCTATTATTTTTATTTTTTTTCTTCTATTATTATTTTATGATCCATAAGTCTTATTTCTTTTATTTCTCCATCTATTATTTTTTGCTCTCCTAGTAAATCCGTTAAATATACCTTACCATCTTCAGGTAACATATTAATAACATTTTCCATAACTTTTTCTAAACCTTCTTCTGTTATTATGTAAGCAGATGATTCGCACATACAAAAACCCCCTAATATTATTTTATATATATTTTAACATATATTGAAAAAACAAAAAAGATTCCCTTAAGGATATTTCAATATCCTCAAAGAAATCTTCATGACTTCATTTTAATATATATTATCTTATTTATTTTGAGTATATCATTATCGTTAATATATAGTCAATATATTTATCTTTTTTTATTATATTCATCGCTACTATATTTTTTATACAATTCATTGGCTAAATTAATTTCGTAATCAGTTAAATCATCTTCTATAAACTCTACACCAAAATGTTCTTGTAAGCCATTTATTAAGTTTTCTTGTAGTTCATTTATATCTACTTTTTTTCCTATTTCATTTTCAATTCCACTGGCTTTTCTAGATGTAAAGTTTATAAGTCTTTGTTTCGTTTTATTATCTTCAGTTTTTATTATAGAAAATAGCTTTTGCACATCAAAATCAAGTATTATAGATCCATGTTGCAGTATTATACCTTTTCGTCTATTTTGAGCACTTCCAACTACTTTTTTATTATTTATAGTTATTTCATAAAAAGAATGAGCATTAAAACATGCAGAAGATAGATTTTCTCTACCTATCTTTTCTCCTCTACTTAGTTCATCTATTGTTATCCCACTTAGTTTTAACCCTTTTGCTAATCCTTCACTTATAAACTTATATGATAAAGTTACGCTAGGGCTCATTAAAAAATTTTCCTCACTTACTACTATGCTATAAGTTAATTCATTATCGTGTAAAACAGCTCTTCCACCTGTAAGTCTCCTTACACAATCTATACCTAATTTCCTACACATATTTATATCTATCTCATCTTCTAATTTTTGGAAGCACCCTATGCTCATACATGCCGGTTCCCATGTATAAAATCTAAGCGTAGGCAAAGTTTTACCTTCTTTATATGAGATCATAATCGCTTCATCAATAGCCATATTCATAAATCCATTATGGGTTTTATTTTTTATAACCCTCCATTGTTGCAAGGTTGTCCCCCCTTTATTGGCATATTCAATTCCTTCAGGGCCCTATCTATTTCAATTTCGTTCAACACTTTTGAATAATTATATATAGTTTTCCCTGGTCGTTCATTATAATAAGGTCTATTACAATCTTTGCATCCCCTTATTTCAAAAGGTATCCCGCTCATAATTTCTTTATATATATATTCACTTACTTCATTTATATCTACTAAATATCCATCTTTAAAGGTAAGTAAATTTTTTGAGTGTCCCTTATTAATTAAATAAGTCATAAGCTGTACTCTTCTATAACTTTCTATACTTGGCTGTTTTAAATCTTGTAATTTAGTTCCTTTAACAGGTGTAAATGCAAATAGACTCACAGTTACATTATTATCTATTAGATTTTTATATAAATTGCATATATCTTCATGACTTTCCCCTAATCCTACTATTATATGAGTGCTTATTTTACCTGGAAATTCCTTTGATAAATCTGTAATAAAACCTACTTTTTCTTCGAAATTACTTCCTTTTACACTTTCATAAATTTCCTTATTAGCACCATCTATGGCTATCCCTATTTTTTGTACTCCTAAATCTAAGAATCTTTGTACATCATTTTCATTTTCTACCTTTGCAGATACAGATATTGGAAAGTTCACCTTATCCTTTATATATATAATAAAATCTTCAGCACATTTTAAGGCTTTATTATTTGATACAGTTTGAAGACATATTCTCTTTATATTATTTTTATTGTAACTAATTAAAGCTTCTACAATTTCTTCTTTACTGTATTCTGGCCACAACACCCTAGATAATGTATCTTTTCTTGAACTACTACTTATTGATTGAGAACAAAATGAACAATTATTATTGCACTCATTCCCTATCATTATATATGCAGTTTTAGGCGCTATATCACTTCTTCCGTTTGATAATCCTAATTCTATTGCAGTTCCAATAGATAATCTTATCATAATACACAACACTCCTTAGTATCTATTATGGTCATATTCATATCTATTGCCTTACTTACTGCATTTTTTGTTGGTAAAACTATTTTATTTATGCCACACATAATAGCTAATTCATCTAATTCATTTCTATAATTACCACGAGGTCTCATGCAACCTAAATTTATAGGTATATCAGGAAAACTAATTCTAGCTTCACATAATAAATCTATTACTCTATCTAGTTTAGGTGGTTTTACATCTTGATATTCTGTATTTTTAGTTGGTATTAAAACTATAAAAGTTAGTTGCTCTGGTTTGTTTTCTTTTAGATATTCTAGTATTTCATATTCGCCTTTTATCTCTCCACCTTTTAATCCTATACATATATGAGGTATTACTTTTGTGTACTTTCTAAGAGTTTCATATGCACTTATATAATCATGCCTATTTTTATCTATTTTATATACTTCTTTTATAGTTTCTTCATCTAATATTAAATCAAAGGATACAACATCTAAATACTTGCTCAATTGGGATAAATTTTCTTCATTCATAAGTCCTAGATGTGCATTCAATTTGTACCCTTTAGCTTTTAAATCTATTATTTTTTCTATGTGGCTATTTATAGGCACATCTCCCTCAAAACTACAACCTCCACTTAATAATAAACTCGTTATATCTCTTGTCTTTACTTTTTCTTCATAGAATTCTATTGGAGTCATATTCTTAAGATAATGCCCATTGCAATGTGCACATTTTAAACTACATTTATTTCCTGTAGTTGTAATTGCTAGTGTTTGATTAGGATATGAAAACTTTATGGAGTTTCCAAAATTATTATTTTTTGTTTCTAAAGCTTTCTGCATTTTTTCATTTAATAACATATCTTTACACCTCCAATATATCCTTTACTGTTGGAAATTCTTCAATATTAGTATGGGGTAAAAAACATGCTGAAATAAATTCATCCATGTATGTTGGATATACACTTAATTCTACATAAGTCATCTGATTTCCTATTTCCTCTAGCTTAGTTCTAGCATCTTCACTCATTAACGTTAAATAAGATCCTACAAGGGAGCTATTGCCTATATACATAAACTTTTCTCTATCTATATCTGGAAGTAATCCTATAAGAATAGATCTTTCTATATCTAAGCTATTTCCTATACCTCCAGCTATATATAGTTTATCTATAATACTAAAATCTAAGCCTAGACTCTTTATTAAAGTAGAAGCCCCAGAATAAACAGCTCCTTTCGCTCTTATAAAATTATCTATATCAACCTCAGTTATAGTTATATCTCCTTCTATATCATACTCATCTCTAAAAGCCAGTACATATTCTCCGATATCATGTTCGTCAAACCTAATCCTAGAATTATTTAGATTTTTATTTATTTTTCCTCTTCTATCTATTATTCCCTTTAACATCATCTCAGCTATTAAATCTATTATACCTGAACCACATATACCTATTGGCGCCACATTACCTATTACTTTTAATATAGGCTTTAAGTTTTCTTCTATAGTGATTTCTTCTATAGCACCTGTTGATGCTCTCATTCCACAACTTATTTCTCCACCCTCAAATGCAGGCCCTGCAGAACAAGCACATGTCATAAGATAATCCTTGTTTCCAAATACTATTTCCCCATTTGTTCCTAAATCTATAAACAATACATTTTCATCGCTTGTCCATATACCAGATGCCAGTACCCCTGCTGTTATATCTCCTCCAACATAACTTGCAACAGAAGGCGATAAATATATAAATGTATCTGGATTTACATTTAATCCTAATTCAGATGCTTTAACTATAGGAGACTTTAAAAAAGCTGGTATATACGGCTCTCTTCTCAAATAATCCGGATATATTCCTAAAAACAAATGAGTCATTGTTGTGTTTCCAGATGCAACAAAGGCCATTATTTCATCTTTTGTAACTTTAGTTTCAGAGTATATATTATCTAAAAGAGGGTTTATAGTCTCATCTATTATTGATTTATTTAAAATATCTAATCCATCTTTTTTTGTTGAATATATTATTCTATTTATAACATCGGCACCATATTTTATTTGTGCATTACCTGATGATGATTTAGCTATTATTTCACCATTATTTAAATCTACTAAGCACACAACTACAGATGTAGTTCCTATATCAACCGCTACACCATATAATCTATTAGTTGTATTTCCTATTTCTACGTTGACTATAGTCGTCTTATTTCCTCTAGGTATATGAGTTAAAGTTACTTTAAACTCCCCTTCCCTTAATATTTTAGGTAGTTTTCTAAGTAACTGTAATCTACAATTTACCTGTTCATATCCCAAGCTATTTCTTAAATGTCTTTTTATCCTATCGTAATCCGATATATTATCATCTAAAGTTGGATCATCAATTTGCACATAATCTTTTCTTATATATGACTTAAATTCCATATTATTTTCAATGATAAAGTTCTTAGCCCTCTTAAATATAGCTTTATCTTTTTCACTTGAAAGCCCTTCTATCTTCATTTCATGCATAGATGTAGATAACTGAGAAGGTATTTCTATTTCTATATCTTCCATTATCTTTGTATTACACGCTAATATATACCCATTTTTCCATTCATCATCTTTTATATGTAATGTTTTTTCAGTATTAGCATTTCCTTTTAATAGTTTAACCTTGCATTTTCCACAGGCAATACTACCATTACAAGGTGCATCTATAAATATATTTGCCTTACGTGCAACTTCTAATAAATTTTCACCTGTTTCACAAGAAACTACTATATTCTGTGGTATAAATTTAACTTTAGCCATTAGTCTCCCTCCAAAAAACAAATCCCCAGGTATAAATAGCCTGGGGAAGTGAGTATTACTCTAAATTACTCTCATAATTTTCAGCATCTAATAAATCATCTAATTCGCTTTCATTAGATAATTTAACTTTTAATATCCATGCGTCATATGCATCTTCATTTATAAACTCAGGTTCATCTTCTAATTTTTCATTTATTTCTATTACTTCCCCAGATATAGGAGCTATTAAGTCAGAAGCTACTTTTGAAGATTCCACTACACCAAATTCATCATCTTTAGTTATATCATCTCCAACTTCTGGCATTTCAACAAATAGAATTTCTCCTAATTGTTCTTGAGCATAGTCAGTTATTCCAATAACAGCTATATCTCCTTCAATCTTTACCCAAGTATGTTTGCTACTATACTTTAAGCTAGCTATTGTTTTCATATCTTTTCCTCCCCTTGTATACGATTACATTACAGCTTCTAAAGCTAATGCTGGGTGTCCTTTTTCTTCTAAGAACGCTAATACTTCTTCAGATTCAGTAGCTATAGTTTCATCACATATCATATCTACAAAGTTTTCTATTCCGTATATTTCCTTAACTGTAGCATTTAATTTGTCACCTACGTAATCTTTTAATTCTTTTGGCATCCACACTATTCTTTGTGGTCCACCTTCAGCATAAGCAAACTTTTTAGAAGATATAAAGTGTCTTCCATGACCCATGAATCCTGGAGTTTGAACTCCTCCACCTGTCATAGATGCAAGTTCACCAAATTTCATTCCAAGAGGAGTTATACCTGCATGTTCTCTATTAACTATAACGAATCCATTTGCTTCTGGCATTATACCACATATACATTCGAAGCATCCACAAGAAGTCATAGGATCTTCTAATATAGAATATAATGTAACTCTTTCAACAGCACCTTGAGATATAGCGCTTACAGTTTCATTAACGCTTTCCCATACACCTCTAAGATCATCTTCACAGTGTCCTTTTTCTATTGGTTGACATGGACCTGTTGGATCTAATTCTTTAGTAGCTTTAGCATCTAACCAGCTAACCGCACCACAAAGACCAAGTCTTTCTGGAGTTACTACACATACGTGAGCTGGAGCAAATGATTGGCATAGGTTACAAGAATAGAAAGTTTCTACACTTTCATCTGTTAAGTTAGCTAATCTTTCATCTCTTGAAGAGTATCTGCTCATAGCGTGTTTTTCTCTTAATTCTGTTACTAAAGCTGGATCAGTTATTATAGTAACTTGACACTTGTCAACTACTGAATCAAATTCATCTAACATCTTAGCATATAGTACTTCACCTATGTGGTTTAATCTAAACCCTTTTTCATAAGCATCTTTTCCTATTCTCACCCAAGTCATATCTCTTTGTCCAACGTGCATTACACCTTCTATGTAGTTTAAGAAGTAGTGAAGACGTCTTTCAAGAACTGGCTCGAAGTCATCTTGCATATTCTTACCAGCAACTTCAACCATAACAGCTAATGGCAATCTTCCTGGAACTTTCTCTATTGTATCTATATCTGGGCCTATAACTTCTATTTTATGGTCTTCTATTTCAGATAATTCTCTTTTTAATACTAACTCCCAAGCTTCTGTTTTTCCTCCACCAAATTCAGCGAACATATCGTCTTTTCTTATTCTTTCACCTTCAAATGCTGCAGCAAAAGAAACTGGTATTGGAAGTTCTGTAACTTTTATTTTTATTCCTCTAGCTTCAAGAGAAGTAGAAACGAATTTATCATAATCTCTTTGAGTTAATAATCTAGTTGGAACTTCAAATACTTCTTGATCAGTTATAACTGGGAATCCTAATGCTATAGCACCAGCTCCCGCAGATACTACTAATTCACTTAAAGGCCCAAATGCATTTACAAATGCAGGAACTCTTTTTTCTGTATATTCTAATAATCCAGCTAAGTTACCTGGCTCAAGTGCACCGAATATTAATGCAGCTCTTACCGCAACAGATACAACGTGAATTACAGAAGTAACATCGTATCCTAAAGGTATAACTCTTAGTTCTAGACCCATTTTAACATCAGCTTCTATAGCTTGATCTATAACGTTACCTACTAAGAATGTTAATAATCCCTTAGATTGATAGTCTTTTATAACTTTAGAAGCAGTGGCAGCATCTGGGCATTCTCCAAGTACAACTGCAACCCCTGGTATATCTCCAGTAACTAACGGTACTCCTAGAGCTCTTATTATTGGATCTGATATATGACCTGCACATGGAGCTTCATATGGAGCTTCCATTGTAGCATATTTTATAGCTTCTATAACTTCAGCTGCAACAGCTGTAGCTAATCCTGAATTTAAGGCATTTTCTAATTTATGTTCTTTTACTATTAGACTTTCAACTACACCTAGCGCGGCTTCTAAATCGCCTAATGTATTCATTTTATTTCCTGTAGCTGCATATATAACTGGAAGTGAATATGCAGTATCAGGGAAAGCAACTTTATGATCCCTACCATGTTTTTCTATTTCTTGATTTAAAAATCCCCTAGCAGCATCTAATGCTTGCTGTGATCCTGTGAATATTATATTAAATAAGTTCACTGTAATATCCCCCTTTAAATTTTTTATACGTTAAATGCAAATCCACCTTCGTTTAATTCTAAATAAGAATCCGCATATAAAGAAGATCCTCTTATAATGTCGCAAGATTTTATAGTATTCATTAATTCTACATCACATGGATTTATTATAGCTGAGCTAAATCCATTTGCCATAGCCATAGCTAAAAATGCACTATCTAGAACTGGTCTTACATTTTTAGGAGCACCATTTGATACATTTGATAATCCTCCTGTTGTTTTAAGACCCATTTCTGTCATCATTCTTATAGCTTCTAATACTTCCATTTGTTTTTCTTGCATTCCTTTTATAACTAAGCATAATGGATCAAATAACATATCTTCAGGTTCTAACCCTGCCATTAAACCTCTTTCTAACAATTCTTGACAGTAAGCCATACGCTCATCGTTATCTCTTGGTATACCTTCTTTAGCACATAAAGCTATAACCATAGCTCCATATTCTCCTGCTAAATCTATTAAATCTATTCTTTCACCTGCATCTGCAGAGTTTATTATTGCTTTACCATGCTCACTATTATAAACTTTAAGACCAGCTTCTATAGCTTTTCTGTTAGCTGTATCTAAAGCTATTGGAACATTGTTAAATTCTTTTTGAAGTAATTGAACTCCCCAAGCCATTACTTCTTCTCCATCTCTTTCAGCTGGCCCTATATTGAAATCTATATAGTGTGCTCCTGCTTCAAGTTGCTCTTTAGCTCTTTTAAGTATTGGTTGTGGGTCTCTTTCTGCTAGTGCTTTTCTTATTGCTGGTGATATACAGTGAATTCTTTCACCTATTATCATAAACTTTTCCATTATAATTTCCCCCTTGTTTAACTTTACCGTTATAGTAGTCTATTTATAAGGAAAGGCTTTTACCTTTCCTTATATAATTTTTTCCAATACAGATTAGGCCTGAGACATAGCAGCTTCTGCTTTTAAACTCATCTCTCTTAAGAACTTTGGTAATTCCATAGATTCTTCAGTACCTATAACAACATTCCACCCTGGTAAATTATCTTCTATATCCCCTTTAAGAACAGCAACCTTACCTGGTATTATTAAGTTTCTATTATTAGTCATGTCTGCAACTCCGCTTTCTTTTATAAACTTAGATATACTATTTCCTCCAAATTTACCTGCAGCCCATGCAGTAAGAACTGAATATCCACCTGCATCTGGTATAGCTAACCATACAGGCACTTTAGATCTTTCTATTTCACCAGCTATTATAAAGTAAGTTAATGCAAAGTCAACAGTTACTAAAACTGGAGAATTTTCATCTGGATTGTTTATTGGGTATATTTTAGGTTCAACTCTCATTGGTCTTTGTGGATCAGTGTATATATTTTGTCTTAGAGCAAATAACGGTAATGCTCTAGCAAAGTCTATATCATTTAATACAACTATAGAACCATATTTAACTGTAAATATAGAAGATAGTGCTATTTCCATCATCTTATCATTGTTAGATAATTGATTTGCAAATATTATAGAAGGATATCCAAATGTTCTATCTTGCTCTTTAAGTGATATTCTTCTCATTTGAACTGCATTGGCAAATGTATCTTTAATTGATTTACTTCCTGCATCTAATATTAATTCCTTATATCCTAACTTTTGTATATTTTCAACAGTAGAATATAAATCTTCTAAATTATCACCCTTAACACCTAATGCTATTTTATCCCCTTTAACTATTTCAACCATCTGAGCATAGTTATCTTTATTAGCACCATATAATATTGGATTAGTATCTTTTACTAATTCTAAAGATTCTTTAGCAACTTCCACATCTTCACATAGTAACATGTAAGCAATATCTAATTTGCTTTCCTTAATCTTATTTATTAAATTTAAGTAAGCATCTTTGTTTCCATTGTATTTTAAAGCTGCTATTTCTACTTTCATTTCTTCGCCTATTCTTATGTAATTAACAGCTTTTATATTTTCTAATTTATTGTTTATTTCTTCTTCACTCATATGATCACAGAATTTAACAGCAAATCTATTTCTGTTTACTAATGTTTTTTCATGTCTAAATAATACAGTTTCTCCACCTAACTCATATGCGCTTTCAGCATTTCCTACTTTAACAGCTTTCATAAGTGGAGCTGTTGCTGCTGATAATTGACCTAGCGCATCATCAGACATATGAGGACATTTAGAAACTTCTACAGCGCCAGATGCAACCTTCATACAAAATGCCATACAAGTTGGGAATCCACAATCCTTACAATTTTTCTTTGGTGTTAATTTAAATATATCTAAAGCTTTTAATGCCATATCTTTCTCCCCCTAACCTTATGTGTTATGCTAATTCACTTATTAAAGTTTTTATAGTTTCTACTGATTTTGGATGACGTAATACTATAGCATTAGCTCCACCTACTAATACACTAGCAGCAGTTGAAACTTCCATAGCTATTCCTCTTTCTTCTTGACAACCCCATTCTGGTGCATCTTCTGCCGACGCTACAGATTCCTTAACATTCCAAGTTTCAAAAGAAACTGGAGTTATTATAGGCATTTGTAAAGTTTTATCATTTTGAGAAAACGCTGCAAGTCTTATTCTATCCATAGTTGATGCAACATACTCATATCCATATCCTACTGCTGAACATCCAACGTTCATAACTATATTTTCAGATTTAACTCCTAATTGAGTTAATAATACGTTTAATTGTTTAGCTAAGTTTATATCAACTGAAGATTCTGCCCCAACCTTGTGGTCATACGCCATACCAGCAGCAGCCCCTACAGCTTTATAGTTTTCTTCTACAGCTGACATAAATAGGCAGTTATATCCATCTACAGCAGCAGTAACTTTTTCAAATAATTTAGAATCCTTATCAATATTACCTGAACCAGCTATAACAAGCGGTAAACTTATAGCTTCAGCTATAGATTTAGCTACGTTTGCACATTCTTCAGGAGTTTTATCTAATCCAGCTGGATCTGCTCCTTCTAACTTTAAGCATATAAAATCTGGTTTTATATTTTTTTCTATGTATTTAGCCCATTCTACTGGATTTTTAGCAACATCTTTATAAGTATTTTTTAAAGAATCAGTCCAGTTTTCTGGATAAACATCTAACATTTCTACCCCAACTTTTTGTGTATTACCAGTTGAACCATCAAAGCTATAGAATGGAAGAACTTCTTCTCCACCTAATTTTATAGCTTTTTCACCTTTACCTACTTCTACTTCTGATATCTTACCAGAGTATTTTTGAACAGACATTTTGAATGGCATTTCATTTCTCCCCCTTAAGTCTATTATATTTCTAGTTTTGATATTATTTCTTTTATAGCTATTTTTGCCTTTGATTCTTCAGGCATTTTAACTAACGGTATACCAGATGAATCATATTCATATATCATTTCATCTTGTGGAACTATTCCTATTAAATCTAAATTTTGTATACCTATCTCTTCTTTTATTCCATCGCTTAAAACACCATTTGGAACCTTATTTACTATTAAATGCATATTGCCTACGCTAAGCTTTAACTCATTAGCTAGATCTTTTATTCTTCCTACAGCTTGAATACTTCTTCTTGAACAATCGCTTACAAGTAAAAGAGTATCTATATGTTTTGTAGTTTTTCTACTTAAATGTTCCATACCTGCTTCATTATCTATAACTAGGTATTTATAACTATCTGAAAGAGAATCTGTTTGCTCCCTTAATATTCCATTTACGTAACAATAGCATCCTTCTCCTTCAGATCTTCCCATAACCATTAAATCAAATCCATTTCCTTCTACTAGAGAAGTATTTAATCTGTATTTGAGATATTGAGCCTTGGTCATACCACCCGGAAATGAATTTCCCTGTTTTTCTCTTTTACTTACTTCTTCCCTTATTTGACCTATAGTATTATCTACTTCTACACCTAATACTTCATTTATATTAGCATTTGCATCAGCATCTACTACCAATATAGGCCCTTCTTCTTTACTTGCTATTTGGTTAATTAAAAGCCCTGTTAAACTTGTTTTACCAGTACCACCTTTGCCTGCTACTGCTATTGTATATCCCATATGCGTTCCCCCTTGTAGTTATATCATCTAACAGAGCTTTTAATAAAACTCTGTTTTATGCGTTAGCTAATTTTGAATTAACTGAGTGTACACACTCTCCATGTACATCATGTAGAGCTTCCATTATACCTTCTGATAAAGTAGGATGTGCATGAATAACATCTCCTACCTGTTCTACTGTTAATCCTAAATGAACGGCTAAAGATAACTCTGTTAATAAATCTGTTGCATGAGGTCCTACTATAGAAGCTCCTATTATTCTATCTTCTTTGTCAGCTAATATTTTTATAAACCCTTGGAATTGTCCTATAGCTTGGGCTTTACCTAATCCTCTAAAATCAAATTGACCAATATTATATTCTCTACCCTCTGATTGTAGTTGCTTTTCAGTAACACCAACAGCTGCTACTTCTGGTTCAGTGTATACACATCTTGGGATAGAAGTATAATTTACAGATTTATCTTTTCCTGTAGCATTCTCAGCAGCTATCATACCTTCTTTTGAAGCGACATGTGCTAAAAATGGACTATTAACTATATCTCCTATAGCATAAATGCCTTCTACACTTGTTTCCATTTTTTCATTTACAACTATTTTTCCTCTTTCTGTTTCTATACCTAGTTCTTCTACTCCTAATTTATCAAGGAAAGGTTTTCTACCAACAGAAACCAAAGCCATTTCTGCTTCTACTTTTTTACCATTTGATAAACTAGCAATAACTTTTTTGTCAATTATTTCACAAGTTTCTATCTTGGTATCTGTTAATACTTTAATTTTATCTTTTTTAAACTGTCTTTGCAACTGTTTTGCAACATCTTTATCCTCAAATGGTAATATTTGGTCAAACATTTCTACAATTGTAACTTCAGTTCCTAATGATCTAAAGAATTGACCAAATTCACAACCTATAACTCCTCCACCTATTATAAGCAGTGATTTTGGAAGTTCTTCTAAATATAATGCTTCATCACTAGTTATAACACGTTTACCATCATATGGGAATATAGAAGGTATAACAGGAACTGAACCAGTAGCTAATATTATTTTATCAGCTTCTATTATTTCAGAAGTTCCATCTTCTTTTGTTACTTCTATTGTGTTTTTATTAACTAACTTACCAAATCCATTTATTAAATTAACGCCTTTTTTTTCGAATAAAAACTCTATCCCTTTAACTAGTTGGCCTACTACTTTATCTTTTCTAGACATAATAGCACTAAAATCAGGATTTATATCTCCTTCTATTTTTATTCCAAAGTCTTTTGCTTCTCTTATTCCCATTAATAATGAAGAAGAAGCAAGTAGTGCTTTAGTAGGTATACAACCAACATTTAAACACGTTCCACCTACTTTTTTCTTTTCTATAACGGTAACATCCGCTCCAAGCATAGCAGCCTTTATAGCAGCCACATATCCCCCTGGGCCTCCACCTATCACGGCTATTCTCATCCCTATTTCCCCCTGTCATTTTCATAAAGAGTGTTTACAAACGAATATATTGGATAAAATATAAATGTATAATATTTTTATAAAGAGCTAGAATCTAGAAGATCCTAGTCTCTTTAATATTTATTTTAAAAGCTACATAAAGTATTTCGACATTATTTTATTAATTCCTTCTTATAGTTGAGCCGCATCTAATATAGCCGGCACATTTTCTTCAGCCCCTATTGCCATTACATGCACTCCATCACACAATCCTTCTTCTTTTAATTGTTTTATGAATTCTCCTGCTATTTTTATACCTTCTTGTGCCCAGTTTTCTTTTCCTACAGATTTCATTCTTTCAATTACTTCATCTGGAACGTATATTCCTGGTACATTTGCATTCATAAACTTAGCCATTCCCGGAGATTTCAACGGAATTATACCTGCTAATACTTTAGCATCTAAGTGCTTAGTCTTATCTCTAAATTCTCTCATAGTATCCATATCAAATATAGCTTGTGTTTGGAAGAATTTTGCTCCAGCTTTCATTTTCTTTTCCATTTTTAATATTTGTATCTCAACTGGCGCATATCTTGGAGTAACCGATGCTCCTAAGTAAAACTCCGGAGATCCCTTTAATGAATTTCCAACCATATCTTTTCCATCCATCAATGTAGTTGCTGCCTGTAATATGCCTACACAATCTAAATCGAATACCGGTCTAGCTTGTGGATGATCTCCAACAGTTGTGTGATCTCCAGTTAGCGCTAACATATTATTTATTCCGAATACTCCAGCTGATATTAACTCACCTTGTATAGCTATTCTATTTCTATCTCTTCCCGTTACTTGAAGTACAGGCTCTAAACCTTCATCTTTTAATACCTTGCAAGTAGCAAGTGATGTAGCTCTCATTACCGCTGATTGGAAGTCGGTAACGTTTACCCCATGAACTCTTCCTTTTATAGCTCTTGCGCACTCTACTAAATGAGCAAAATCCGTCCCCTTAGGAGGTGCCATTTCAGCTGTTACTGCAAATTGTCCGTTTTCTAAAGCTTGTTTTAATAAGCTCATTTTTTAAATCCCCCTTTTACCTTTTATTAAGCATTAGCTAGCTCTTCTTTTTTCTTTAAGCTTAAGCTTCTTGGATTTATAGATTTTTGGAAGTTCTTAGGTTCTCTTATAGTTGTTAAATTTTCTAATTGACCTAATTCTTTTAATTTTTCATATATCATTATCCATGCACAGTCATTTTCTGAACTTACTTCACACTTGCCTTCTTTTGCTCCGCCACATGCTCCGTTTAATAATCCTTTAGCACACATAGTTACTGGACATATACCCCCTGTCCATCCTAATTCACATTCTCCACAAGCTCTACAAGCTTCTTCATATTCTCCAACTCTTTTAACTTCACCTATGAATAGAGTGTTGTTTGATGGATAAACTGGTACCTTAACATTTTTAACTACAGTTTGAGTTCCATCTCCACATGCTAAAGAAAGTATAGCATCAACATCTTTTAACTCTGACTTAAATTCTTTTAAATCTTTTTTTACTTTCAATAAATTACATGATGGTTCTAAAACCTTCATACCTAGAACTTGCTTTCCGTTAGCTTCTAGTAATTCTTTCATTTCTTCCAATTGCTCTTGTCCACCAACTTTACAAGTACTAGCACATTCTGAACAACCAGTTAATATCACTTTATTAGAATCTTTTAAATAACCTAATACTTCTTCTAAAGGTTTTTTTTCAGAAATTATCATCTCTATTCCCCCCTGAACTACTTTATATTGTTTTGTAATTTACATGCTTTAACTACATGTTTAGCTAGTATTGAAGTTGTAACTGATCCTACACCTGCTGGAACTGGAGTTATCATAGATACTTTATCAGATACATCATTTGTATCTACATCTCCACATAATTTTCCTTCTTCATCTACATTTATACCGACATCTATTACTATTGCACCTTCTTTAACATAGTCTTCTTTTACCATTTTAGCTCTACCTACTGCAGCAACTAACACATCTGCTTCACTAGTTACTTGTGGTAAATCTTTAGTTCTAGAATGGCATATAGTAACCGTTGCATTTTCATTTAATAGTAACATCGCAGCTGGTTTTCCAACTACCATTGATCTTCCTAGCACTGCAACCTTTTTTCCATTTAAATCAACATTATAGTGTTTTAGTATTTCAACTACTGCTGTTGGAGTACATGGAGGAAATCCTGTTTTATCTCCTTCCATAACCTTAGCTGCGTTAACTGGACTAAAACAATCCACATCTTTTTCTGGAGCTATAACATATTTTATAGATTCTTCATCTAATTGTTTTGGAAGAGGTCTAAAACATAATATTCCATGTACACTTTCATCTTCATTTATTCTTTTTAATTCACTTACATAGTCTTCTTGAGATATATTTTCATCTAACTCTATTACATTAGTTATTATTCCTACAGACTCACATCTCTTCAATGCTCCTCTTTCGTAAGCTAAATCGTCTCCTCTAGCTCCTACCCTAACTATTGCTAACTTTGGATTTATACCTTTTTCTTTTAATTCATTAATATCTTTTATTAAGTTTTCGCTTATTTGGTCTGCAACTGGTTTTCCTTTTATTATTTGGCCCATACTCGCTATCGCCTCCATATTTTTATTCCCCCTTGTTAAAGTTTTATCTATATAAAGCGAAAAAAATTATTTAATAATTTCTTTTGCGATTTTACTTACCTAATATCTTTTCTACTTCACAATATACTTCGTCTGCTATTTTTACACCTTCATTAACTAAATTGCTAATTTCAGTTTTTACTTTATGTACATATTCCTCATCTTTTATAGAATTTATATTTATTATTACATTTAACTCACCACTAAGCAGTGCAGCTCTTAAGCATTGAACACCTACGCCTACATCACTTATAGCAAGTTTAGATCCTTTATCTACTAAAGCTTCGTGTAGCTTTATAGAATCATAACATGTCCTTACTATCTTTATAGGTACTTCACAAGCTAATTTTAATGCAGTTTCCATAGTTTCTTCTTTTATTTTTTTCTCTTCATCTGTGCTAGATGGAAGTCCATAAGCCCTAGATAACGGAAGAAAACCTTCTGCGTCTTTATCTATCATATCTAGTAAATCTTTTTGTATTTTTTCAGCTTGAAACAATATTTCTTTTACATCATCTTCGTACTGAGCATATTTCTTTTTACCTATTGTTAAATTACATACCATACTCCCTAAAGCCATTCCCACCGCACCTACTAAAGCAGCTGCACCACCACCACCTGGTACAGGTGCTTTAGAGGCAAGGACATCAATAAATTCTATAGAATTTTTTTCTATTAATTTCATTGCCTTGACCCCCTAAAGCTTATTTAATTACATTTTATTTAATAAATACTAGAATAACCCTCTTATTAATCCATTTTCGTCTACATCTATTTTTTCAGCTGCAGGAACCTTTGGTAATCCTGGCATCTTCATTATTTCTCCTGTAAGAGCAACTATGAATCCTGCACCAGCAGATACTGTTAATTGTCTTACAGTTACTCTAAATCCAGTTGGTCTTCCTAATTTAGTTGGATCATCGCTTAAAGAATATTGAGTTTTTGCCATACATATTGGTAAATTACCAAACCCTAATTTCTCTAAGTTTTGAATTTCTTTTTCTGCCGATACAGTGAAATCAACTCCATCTGCACCATATATTTTAGTAGCTATAGCATTTATTTTTTCTTTTATACTCATATCTTCTTCATAGCAGAATCTAAAATCTTTGTTATCTTCTTCTATTAATCTTATTATCTCTTTAGCTACTAACTCTCCACCTTCTCCACCTTTAGCCCAAACTTCAGATAAAGCAACATTAACTCCTAATTCTTTGCATTTATCTTCTACTAACTTAAGTTCCGCTTCAGTATCAAGAGGGAATCTATTTATAGCAACAACAGCAGGTAATCCAAATACTTGTGTTATATTTTCAACATGTTTTAATAAGTTAGGAAGCCCATTTTCTAAAGCTTCTAAGTTTTCATCATTTAATTTATCTTTAGTAACTCCACCGTTGTATTTTAATGCTCTTATTGTAGCTACTATTATAACAGCATCTGGGCTTAAACCTGCTTTTCTACATTTTATATCTAGGAATTTTTCAGCACCTAGGTCAGCTCCAAATCCACCTTCTGTAACTACATAATCAGCAAAGTGCATTGCCATTTTAGTTGCTATAACTGAGTTACATCCATGAGCTATATTTGCAAATGGGCCACCATGAATAAACGCAGGTGTTCCTTCTAATGTTTGAACTAAGTTTGGTTTTAATGCATCTTTAAGTAATGCAGCCATAGCACCTTGAGCATTTAACTGCTTAGCCATTACTGGTTCACCACTATATGTATAACCTACTATTATATTTCCTAATTTTTCTTTTAAATCAGATATATCATTTGCTAAGCAAAATGCTGCCATTACTTCTGAAGCAACAGTTATATCAAAACCATCTTCTCTTGGCATTCCATGTGCTTTTCCGCCTAATCCATTAGTCACATTTCTTAATTGTCTGTCATTCATATCAACACATCTTCTCCAAGTTATTTTTCTTGGATCTATTCCTAAACTATTTCCTTGGTGAATATGGTTGTCTATCATAGCAGCTAATAGGTTGTTAGCTGCTCCTATAGCATGAAAATCTCCTGTAAAGTGTAAGTTTATATCTTCCATAGGAACAACTTGAGCATAACCTCCACCAGCTGCTCCACCTTTAACGCCAAATACAGGTCCTAAAGATGGTTCTCTAAGAGCAACTAATGTATTATTACCTAATCTTGATAATGCATCTGCAACTCCTATAGTTGTTGTTGTTTTACCTTCTCCAGCTGGAGTTGGGTTTATAGCTGTTACTAATATTAATTTAGATTTTTTGCCACCGTTATCTCTTTTTAATAAATTGTAATCTACTTTTGCTTTGTATTTTCCGTATAGCTCTATATTATCCTCAGTTAAATTTAATTTGCTTGCTATGTTTCTTATATCTTGTAACTTCGCCTCTTGAGCTATTTCTATATCGCTTTTGAATCCCATTCTAAAAATCCCCCTTTATTAATTTGTCCTTAATAATATGTATTTCCTCTATAGCTTTTATATTACTATCGTACGGAGATTTATTTGACCTATCAGAATCTACTATACCTTGATTGTAATGAATAAATCCTAACAATTCACTATTCTCAACGTTTTTGATTATAAATTTTTCATCTTCTTCATTTCGTATTTTATTACCAACAACTAAAACCTGTTTTACCCCTATATCGTCACCTAATTTTTTTACTTTTCTATATGTCTGTAAACTTCTTTCCCCTGGTTCTACTACTACTATAAAAGCATCTACTCCTTGAGCCGTACCTCTACCTAAATGTTCTATTCCCGCTTCCATATCCATTATTACAACATCCTTATTTTGTAATATTAAATGAGATGTAAGTCTTTTTAATAATACATGTTCCGGACAAACGCAACCTGATCCCCCTGAATCAACAGTTCCCATTGTAAGAAGTCTTACTTTGTTATATTCTCTACAATATTTTTCTGGTATATCATCTACCTTTGGATTCATTCTAAACATTTTGCCAAAACTTCCAGCATCAGCAGCAGTTCTTTCAGAAACCAAATTCTTCATTTCTGATATTGGAACTATAGAGTCAGAAACTTCTTTAGGAAATCCTAATGCTAACGCTAGGTTAGCATCAGGATCTGCATCAACAGCCACAACTCTATATCCATCATCAGCAAACAATCTTGATAACATAGACGAGAATGTAGTTTTACCTACTCCGCCTTTACCAGTTATAGCTATTTTCATTAGTATCACCCTTTGTCGTTATTATGTTTGAATATTAAGCTTTTGTTGTCGCAGCTTCTAAAGTTTCTTCTTGTGAAATTTCTTTATTATTCATTCTTTCTATAACTAAATTTTCAAAACGAACACGTTTTTCTTCTATTCTATCAATTATCATTTTAGCTAGCTCTTGTGGATTTTCATTTACAAAAACTCTAGCTCCAACTTTTTCTTCTGCACCAGTAGTTAAAGCATTTAATACCTTTTCAGATCCACTTATTGGAGGCATAACTCCTAAGAATGTATCTACTCCTGAAGATATAACATAAGTTGCTATACCAACAGCCTTTTCCGACATCCATTCTGGGGCAACTCCAGCAACTGGTAAGTCACACATATCCATATCTAAAAATTCAGCTGTAGCTCCAACTAATTCCAATATACGGCTTATATCAACACAAGATCCCATATGTAGTACCGGTGGTATGTCTACTAATTCACAAACTGTAGCTAGACCTTTACCTGCTAATTTCCTAGCTTCTTTGGTCATCAGACCAGCCTTTGCAGCAGCTTGTGCAGCACATCCTGTAGTTACAACTATTACGTCATTTTTGATTAATTCTTTCATTATCGCAATATGGCCTTCATCAGCTTTTGATTTAGGGTTGTTACATCCTACTATTCCCGCTGCACCTCTTAACACTCCTGCCTTTAAACAATCTGCTAATGGCTTAACTGTTCCTGGTACATCTGTTTGAGAATTAACTACTCTATCTAATTGATTTGTTATCGCTTCTATACTATATCCTAGTATAGCACTTGACTTCATTTCTGGTATCATCACCTTAGAGTTATCTCTATTTTTGAAGTTTAGTATAGCTTCTCTTACTATTTTCTTAGCATCTGCGTACGCAGTATGTTCATTAAATTCTATATGATTAGCTCCTTCTATTTTAGCTTTTGGAGAAGTTGTTATTAATTTAGTATGATAACAATCTTGTAATTTAGCTAATGCTGGGAATATACACTGTACGTCAACTATAACAGCCTCTACAGCACCTGTAAGTATTGCTAATTCTTGTTGATGGAAGTTACCAGCTATTTTAACCCCATGTCTCATTGTAACTTCATTACCTGTACAACACATACCAGCTAAGTTTATACCTTCAGCTCCAACTTCTTTTGCTAAGGCTACTAATTCTGGATCTTCTGAAGCTAATACTATCATCTCTGATAAAGTTGGTTCATGACCATGTAGCACTATATTAATTTTACTTTCTTCAAGTACTCCTAAGTTAGCTTCTGTTGCTCTAGGTATTGGAGTTCCAAATAAAATATCACTTATATGAGTACCCATCATAGATCCACCCCAGCCATTAGCCAAAGATGTTCTCATAGACATATGTATTAAACTTTCTACTTCAGATGTACATCCAATATGAGTAGAGTGCATTATTGTAGCTATTTCTCTATCTATAGCTCTTGGAAGTATATTATTTTTTTCCCAAACTTCTTGTCTTCTCTTAGGAGCTCTTTTAACCATATTTTGTATTCCAAAAGGCTTACCAAAGTCCTCTAATGCCATTCTTGCTACTTCTTTAGATAAATCATATGTTTCTTTTCCTTCTGTATCTATTCCCCAAGATTGAGCTAATTCTCTTAATTTAGCTTCATCTTTTACTTGATAATTACCTTCTGGACTTGCATCATACAAAGTATAAGCTAAATCTCTTGCATGATCAGAGTGAGCGGAAACCCCAGCTGCTACCATTCTTGCAAAGTTTCTAGCTACTATTGTATCTGCATCAGCTCCACATATACCTCTAGGAGTTTTTGGAGTTATTCTACAAGGTCCCATGTGACATATTCTACAACAAGTTCCTTGTAATCCAAATCCACAAGAAGCTTTCATAGCAGCTTTTCTGTCAAACATAGTTTCTATACCCTCATTTTGAGCTTTCACTAATAGCTCTTGGGTAGCTTTGTCAATTGACATTAATTTCTCATCCATTTTTTATCCCCCTTATGTAACTTTTTCTTTCCCTTAATTATATGAGGCAATAGTTAAAATTAAAACAATCTTTTTCTATTCCTCTTGGTAAATTTTGTATTCTCAATTTGATTATACCATATAAAAATATAAAAAAAAGGGTTTTTTAGTCATATAATATAAATTTTATGTTAAAAAACCCTTTAAATTTCGATTGTTAAATTTTATGAATATTCATATTTGTCAGTTAGCCTTTCTTGTCGAAGAATGTTTTAAAATAACTTTGTTAAAAGTTAAACCTAATTTTCTTCTAATGCTTTTCTTTCTATGTTCTTTCCTATTTCAAAAGCTTTAATATTTATATCTATGAACTTTTCCTTAACATTTTCCTGAATAGATTTGTACCAATCTACTTCTTCTATATTCAAGGCCTTAACTATAGTCCCTAGCATTATTATATTTTGAACTTTTATATTTCCTAATTTCATAGCTTCTTCAGCTGCATTTAAACTTATTACATTATCTATATTTTCTTCTAATTTTTCTATTACTCCTTCTGGGTATACTTCTTTCCCAGATAATACTGTTGCACCTGGTATTTTGAAATCATTTACTATTAATATACCATCAGGTTTTAAGTATTCTAAATATCTTAAAGCCTCAAGTCTTTCGAAAGCTATTATAACATCAGCTTGTCCCTTTCCTATTATAGGTGAATATACTTTTTGTCCATATCTCACTTGAGTAGTAACACTACCGCCTCTTTGTGCCATACCATGTACTTCTGACATTTTAACATCATATCCTGCATCTACTAATCCAGAAGATAATATCTTAGATGCAAGTATTATACCTTGTCCGCCCACACCTACTAATAATACATTTTTCACATTACTCATCATTATTCACCTACTCTTTCTATAGCATCAAATGGACATATTTGTTCACATACAGAACATCCTACACATGAATTTTGATCTATTTTACTCTTACCTTCAAAAGATATAGCTGGACATCCGCACTTTAAGCACATTTTACAACTCTTACACTTATCTTCAGTTACACTAAATCTCTTAGGAGCTAAATCAAATGATCTTTTATCATGTTCTGTCATTCTCTTAAGAACACAAGGCCATTGTGTTACTATAACACTTGGTTCTGATGATGATAATGCATTGTTTAAAGCTTCATCAGTTTCTTTTAAATTTAGTGGGTTTATAACTTGTACGTTTTTGATTCCTATAACTTCACAAAGTTTTGGAATGTCTATCATATTAGCATCTTCACCCATTAAAGTATATCCTGTTCCCGGGTTTTGTTGATGTCCTGTCATTCCTGTAATTCTATTGTCTAGTATAATACTTACAGAATTTCCTTTATTGTATGCTACATCTACTAAACTATTGATACCTGTATGGAAGAATGTAGAATCGCCTATAACCGATACAACTTTTTTATCCACGTTATTAACATTAAATGCCTTTTGAGCTCCATGTCCTGAACTTATAGATGCCCCCATACATATACATGTATCCATAGCATTTAACGGTTCAGCAGAACCTAACGTATAACAACCTATATCCCCCGTTACCATAACATTTTTCTTTTTAGATAATGCATAGAATAAGCCTCTATGAGGGCATCCTGCACATAAAGTAGGTGGCCTAGATATAACTTCTGATTTTAGCACATCTAGGTTTTCTATTGTTTTATTTTCTTTGCTTAATAAAGTTTTAGCAACTATATCTGGGTTTAGTTCACCTATATTAGGTATTTGGCTTTTACCTATACACTCTATACCTAAAGCTTTTAATTGATCTTCTATATATGGTTCTAGTTCTTCTATTACATATAATGTTTTAACTTTTGATGAGAAATCTTTTATTTTTTCAAATGGAAGTGGATGAGTAAATCCTAATTTTAAGTATGATACATCATCTCCGAAAACTTCTTTCGCATACTGGTAAGCTACACCTGATGATATAACACCTATTTCGCTATTATTTAATTCCATAGTATTCAACGGAGAATTGTTACTATATTCTTCCAATGCCTTTAATTTATCTTCAACTACTACATGAAGTTTTTTAGCATTTGCTGGAGTCGCTACAAACTTAGATATATTTTTAGAATATGATTTCATTTCTTTTTCTTCTCTATTTCCTAGTTTTACTATAGTTTTTGAATGACATATTCTTGTTGTAAGTCTATATAATACCGGAACATCGAACTTCTCAGATATATCATATGCTTCTTTAATAAAATCTTTTGCTTCTTGACTATCACTTGGCTCTATCATAGCTATTTTAGCAAACTTAGCATAGTATCTATTATCTTGTTCATTTTGAGATGAGTGTAGTCCTGGATCGTCAGCTGATATTAATACAAATCCTCCATTTACTCCTGTATAACCATAAGTCATAAGTGGATCTGCTGCAACGTTTACTCCTACATGTTTCATAGCAGCTAAAGATCTTGCACCTGCTATAGACGCTCCTATTGCTACTTCCATTGCTACCTTTTCATTTGGAGCCCATTCTGAATATACCACATCTTTATAGTCAACCATATTTTCTAGTATTTCAGTAGATGGAGTACCAGGATATGCGGCTGCTACAGTTCCCCCTGCTTCGTAAAATCCTCTGGCAACGGCCTCATTACCAGTCATAAGTAATTTCATAATGTTACCCCCTAATTTATAGTTAATTAATTATTAACATCTTAATTGTTATACATTCCATTAGCTACTAATGCCCCATAAGCTATTGAATATAACTTTGATTCATGACTATCAGCTCTTGATACTAGTACTACAGGTGCCTTTGCCCCCATAATTATTCCTGCAGACTTAGCATTAGCCATATATGTAAGTGCTTTTCCTATTCCATTTCCAACCTCTATTGTTGGAACTACTAATATGTCTACATCTCCACTAACGTTGCTTTCAAACTTTTTAACCTCTGCAGATTCTCTAGAAACTGCTAAATCAAATGCCAATGGCCCTTCTACGATAACGTTTTCCCCAAATATGCCTTGTTTTCCTGCTTGTGATAGCTTATCTGCATCTACAGTTGCTTCCATCTTAGGACTTACTTTTTCTTTAGCTGCTAAACATGCTACTTTTACAATATCTAGCTCTAAAGATCTTGCAGCTTGTATTGAATTCATAAGTATCTTTTCTTTTTGTTCATATGTTGGAGCTATATTCATACCTCCGTCTGTTAATATTAATAATTTATGGTATGCAGGTATTTCATATATCATAACGTGACTTAATAAACTATTAGTTCTTAATCCATAGTCTTTATCAAGTACTGATTTTAACAATATTGATGTATCTAATAAACCTTTCATAACAAAATCTGCCTTCTTATCTGCAACTAACTTCACAGCAGTTTTTGCACTTTCTTCTAGGCTACTTGTTGATATAACTTCTACATCATCTAGTGATATTCCTAGTTCTTCTGTTATTTTTTTTATTTTTTCTACATCCCCTACTAATATAGGCTCTATTATGTTTTCTTTTTTTGCATCAAATACTGCATGTAAAACTTCTTTATCTTCAGCTGCAGCTACTGCTAATCTCATTTTTGTGTCATTTTTTAACTTAATCATTATGTCATCTAGTTTTTTAATCATACATAATCCCCCTTAAAAGTCATTTTTAAAATTTGTAATATTTAAAATTTATTCGCAATACTATATTAACACTTTTTGTCCACATTTTGGTAACAAAATTTTTATAAGTTAATATATTATTTATAGAATAAATAATTTTGTTCATGAATATAATGTCAGTTTATAAATACCACGGAGGTAATATCATATGATTATAGATGTCTTTAAAGATCTAAACCCTATTATTCAAGCTCTATGTGCAACTCTATTTACCTGGGGGGTAACTGCTCTTGGAGCATCATTAGTTTTTTTCTTTAAATCTGTAAATAGAAAAGTATTAGATGGAATGATGGGATTTGCTGCAGGTATTATGATAGCTGCAAGCTTTTGGTCCCTTCTTGCTCCTGCTATAGAAATGTCTGAAAAAACTTCAATTACTCCATGGATTCCTCCTGCTATAGGATTTTTATCTGGTGGATTATTCCTTTGGGGAGTTGATAAGGTTATTCCTCATTTACACGTCGGGTTTGACAAGCCAGAAGGAGTTAAAACTGGATTTCATAGAAGTATATTATTAGTTTTAGCTATAACTCTACACAACATACCTGAAGGATTGGCTGTTGGAGTTGCCTTTGGAGCTGTAGCTGCAAATCTTCCAGCAGCTTCATTAACTGGTGCTATTGCACTTGCCATAGGTATCGGTCTTCAAAACTTCCCTGAAGGAGCCGCTGTTTCAATGCCACTAAGAAGAGAAGGATTTTCTAGAAGAAAAAGCTTTTTTTACGGTCAGGCTTCAGGAATGGTAGAACCTATTGCAGGTGTGCTAGGTGCATTTGCAGTTATATACATGCAAGCAATACTTCCTTACGCCTTAGCTTTTGCTGCAGGAGCTATGATATACGTAGTTGTAGAAGAACTTATACCAGAATCACAACTTGCCAAAAACACAGACTTAGCAACTATTTGGACTTTATTTGGTTTTACTATTATGATGATATTAGATGTTGCATTAGGATAAAATTCGCGATGCTCATGTCGCCAACGACCTTGAAAAGTAGGTCCGTTGCTCAAATTAAAAAGGTGTAGAATATATTCTACACCTTTTACTATTAGTGATTATCTAATTCTCTCATACAGGCTACAGTTATTTCATCTTCAGGGTTTAACTCATATGCTTTTTCTATGTAATCTCTAGCAATATCGACGTCGCCTCTATTTAAATATGCCATTCCTAAATTACATAATATTTCAGCATCTTCCTTTATATCTAATGCCTTATGGAAGTATTCTATAGTTTTATCTATATCAATCATAGAATAACACAATCCTAACTCCATTAATGTATCTACCTGTCTCGGTTTTAGTATAAGTATTTTTTCAAAATAACTTATAGCTTCTCCTAAATCTTGCATATCTTTATAAGCAAGGCCTATTATAAATAATAAATTCCACCATTCAGGGTATTCTTCAACTAGTGGAATGAGTTTTGTTAGTCCTTCATCACTTTTACCCTGAAATACTAAATTATAGCCTTCTTCATATTGAACTTTACTTTGTATTTTGCCAAGTTGTTCTTGTATTTCCATAGTACTTTCTTCATCTAGGCCTAACTTTAACCCTTGTTCCCAAGTTATTTTTGCCTTAATATACTGGCTTTGGTTATAGTAGTGATATCCTAATTGATAAAAAGCTGGAGCAAAACTAGGATCTATTTCTAATATAATTTCTAATTTATCTAATGCTTCTAATAAAAATTCATTCATCTCTTTTTCTTGACCATTTTTTTGATGATTTTTACCTAGTTCTTGACATACCAATGCATAATGATACAATCCATTTATATTACTCTTGTCTATAGTTATAAGAGATTTAAAATAAACAAGAGAATCTGTCATTTCTCCTTCTTCGAATTTTTTTCTTCCCATATATCCAATATATTCTTTAAAATTTACGTTTATTTTATCTTCTAACGCTTTCAAAAACTTTTTATATTCTTCATTATATTTAAATTTGTAATCTATTCCTATTATATATATCATTCCATCTGCTATAGACATTAAATTAAGGTTATTTTGGGCAGTACCTTCTTTTATACCTTTTACTAAAACTTCATTTTTAATAGGTACATCTAGTCCGCCATTTGGAACATTATATCCTTCTAAATTTAACTCTATATCTTCTTTAATTCTAATAAATGCTAACTCATCTGATTTTTTTAATATATGTTTTTCTATTTTAAACTTCATATGTCATCCTCCTACATTTGTACTACATATGATTTCGATTTTTCAAATACCTTTTTATCATTATCGTAAACAAATAATACAGTAGTAATCTCTTGTTCTAAGTCTTTATTTATTTCTTCCTTTAAATTTATTACATTATACTTAAACACCTCAAAGTGAACGTGTTTTATTATGTTTTTAGCTGCAGAATTTTTGAATTTAGGTATATATTTTTCTACGTTGTCTTCATTTTGTAAAAATAAGTGACATCTATTTTTAAAATCTTCTAATTCATACTTATCAATAAATTTCGGTATATTAGGCGACTTTCCTAGTGATACATAATCGTATTTTAAAATTTCCTTAAATAAATCAATATTTCTACTTATTTTGTATTCATAAAAATCTAACAGTATATTATATAATTGATTCTTACCTTGAGAAACCTTAAAATGTCCATTCTCATCATAGTAACTAGAAAACTCTTCAAAGAATCTAAAAGGATTCTCCTTATAATAGTTTGATATTAAGTATTTAATAGATAAACTAAAGTTCTTAGAGTTATAATAAACTTCTAATATTTCTTCTATATCCTTTAGTTTTAGAATCTCATTATAATTTATATAGTTATTATATAATATCTCATAAGGTGGATAGTCCTTGTACTTATAACCGTGTATATTAGCGTTAGCCCTTACTCCAGTTCCTTTTATCATTTTCAAGAAACCTAGTTGTACCTGTTCTATCCCTAAATTGAACACATCATTAAATGATCTCCCGAAACTTTTATAATCTTCATAGGGAAGTCCAGCTATTAAATCTAAATGTTGATGTATATTTCTAAAAGAAGATACCTTCCTAACTGCATAAGATAATTTGTCAAAATCATCCTTTCGTCCTACAGCTTCTAATGCCTCTTTGTTAGTAGATTGTACTCCTATTTCAAATTGGAATAGCCCTTCCTTGCATCCGCTTAAGAATTCTAACATTTCATCATCTATTAAATGTGCAGTAACTTCAAAGTGAAAAGTAGTATGTCCATTGTCATTTGCCATCAAGAAGTTCATTACATCCATTGCAAATTCTGTATTAGCATTAAATGTCCTATCTATAAACTTAACTTGTGATACCCTTGCATCCATAAGATTTTTTAAATCCTTTTTCACCCTATCTATACTAAAATATCTAAGTCCATTAATTGTAGACGATAGGCAATATTGACAGTTAAATGGACATCCTCTAGATGTTTCATAATAAACTATTTTATTTTCATATTCACTTTTGTCCATATTGTCGTAAGGGCTTGGTATTAAATCTAAGTTTTTAAGTAGATCACTAGGTTTGTTTTGTACTATCTCTTTTTCGTTTCTATATACTATCCCATTTATATCTTTTATGTCTTTTTTTCCAAGTAAGTATTCTATGAACTCTCTAAATATAACTTCTCCTTCTTCACATATTATATAGTCTATAAAGTCATATTTTTCCATTTTGTTCATGCTATCGAAAGACACCTCAGGCCCGCCCAAAAGTATCTTTATTTTAGGATTAATTTTTTTAATATTCTCGCAAAGCTTTAATGTATCATCAACATTCCATATGTATGTAGAAAAAGCTATTAAATCATATTCTTTCTTGTATATTTCTTTTAATATGTAATCTAAATTATTATTTATTGTATATTCTTCCATACTACAATTTATTAAATCCCTTGTGAACTCTTTTAAATACCTTATAGCCAAGTTCGTATGTATATATTTAGAATTTAAAGTTGTTAAAAGTATATTCAAAATATTTCACCTCTCTTAAAATCTATCATTATATATTACCACAATACTATTAATTTATCCATTTTTAACTTCTAATTCTATTAGATACTATATTATTTTTACAAATTTCATTAAATTTTTTATAAATTTTTTTATTTTTAAAAAGGTTTTTTTGTAGTTTTATAGAACTATTTGTATTACGTATAATTATAATTACAATAGAAAGGAGTCAGTCATGGAGAAATTTGACAAAGTATCTATAGATGAATTATCAAAGAGAGATTTGTTACTTATTATAAAATCTTTAGAATATACTTATGAAAATACTAATTTAAAAGAATTTGTTAATTTAAAAAATAATATAGTAAAGGAACTATGTTTCCTAACTAATACTAATGAAGAATCATTCCTTGAATACTTAGAATCTGAAAATTAAGATTTCCTAAATTTAAATATATAGTTACCACTTTTAGATTCTAGTTTCAGAATTAATATATTATTATCAAATTTTTTATCTAATACTTTTATGTTATTCAATATAGGGTCATATTTTGTATCTCCTATATTTAGATTTATTATTGTTCTTGGATCTATTTGTTCAGCAAAAACTTTTTTATTTACTTCATAATTTCTTAACTTTAATATGTAATTTGCCATTAAATTTATAAATTCTATATTGTCTATATTATCTTGATTTATGTCAAACTTTAATATAGATAATATAGAATTTTTTATGCTCTTAAGTCCTTCTATAACTTCATTTTGATCTTCAACATATATTTTATACAATAAACTCAAAAAATTACTAATAATATTTCCTTCATTATTTTCAAAATGATTATTATTTATATATCTATCTATAGTCTGTATATATTTAATTCTATTTTTTTCAAATAATATAATCTCACTTTTATCTATATCAATTTTAAATTCTATTATTCTTTGTTTTATTTGTTGAAGCAAGTCAAAGTATTCTATTTTGATATTATTTAAAATCATATGTAATGTGTAATTATAAACTACTGATGATAATATATAGTCGTATAGATAGTCATTTATTTTATTAAATAAAACATAATATCTTATATTCTTTATAACTTCATTTTCACTCTTATCTAAATTTGTATTAGCTATAATTATAGGTAGTAAAATATTTAAGTTATATAAAAAATTGATATTCTTTGAACCATAGAACTTATAATATGTAAGTTCGCTTTTTAACCTATTGTAATCAATATAAACGCATCTATTTATCTTATCATCTATTAAACATTTTGTATTTATTATAATCATATCTTTTAGATATTTATCTTCACATAAAAAAGCGCTAATATACCCATTTTTTAATCTACTATCTTTATCCATATAATCACTTCCTCATAAATAATACAACAATTTATATTTTTATCAATTTATATATCGATTATGTAGCTATAATTAAAAAAAATGACAGCTATATAGCTGTCACAAGTGTAGGGGGGGTAGTAGCATATATAAATTTATTAATTTGTAAATATGCTACATCCATATATATTTTTCTATATTCTAATTATACAATATGATATTTTTAGATGTAAAGTATTATTTTTCGACAAAACTTGTTAGTTGTTTTAAAATTACATTTTGTGAGGGGCTTTCATCCCTAATAAAGCTAATGCATTTTCTATTGTTTGTCTTGTAACTTCAACAAGTGCAAGTCTAGCGTTTCTCACGTTTATATCATCCACTAATATAGGATTATCATGATAAAACTTATTAAATGCCTGTGCTAAATCTAGGGCAAATCTTGTTATTATATGAGGTTCATCTTTTCTCATAGCTAACAGTATATTTTTATTAAACGAACCTATTAGTTTTATAACTTCTGCACTGTCTTCATCACTCAATAAACTATAATCTATATCCGATGTAATTTCTTGGTTTGCTTTTCTAAGTACTGAACACGACCTAGCATGGGTATATTGAACGTATGGACCTGTCTCTCCCTCAAAGTTTAATGTTCTATCCCAAGAGAATACATAATCTTTTATTCTGTTATTAGATAATTCTTGGAATATAACTGCTCCTACACCAACTTGTTTAGCTATTTCATCTAGATTTTCTATATTTGGATTTTTTTCTGTTATTATTTCTTTAGTTTTTTCTACAGCTTTAGTTAAGGCATCTTCTAAAAATACTACTCTACCTTTTCTTGTAGACATAGTTCCTTCTTCTAAACTAACCATTCCAAATGCAACATGTATACAATCTTTTGCCCATTCGTATCCCATAAGTTCAATTATTTTAAACCATTGTTGGAAATGAAGGTTTTGTTGAGATCCTACTACATATATACATTTTTCAAAATCATAAGTTTCTTTTCTATATATAGCTGCTGCTATATCTCTAGTTATGTATAAACTTGAACCATCACTTTTAGTTATAAGTGCCGGTGGCATGTTGTATTCTTCTAAATCTACTATTTGAGCACCTCTTGATTCTTTCATTATACCTTTTTCATTCATAAGGTCTATGACTCTTGGCATTTTATCTGAATAAAAACTTTCACCTGCATAAGAATCAAATTCTATATCTAACATATCATATACTCTGCTAAATTCCTTTAAACTTTCATCTCTAAACCACTTCCACAATTTAACCGCTTCTTCATCTTCATCTTCTAACTTTTTAAACCATAATCTCGCTTCATCATCTAATGATGCATCTTTTTCTACTTCTTCATGGAATTGAACATATAACTTAAGTAAAGCAGATATAGGACTTTCTTTTACTTCATCTTCATTACCCCATTTTTTAAATGCAACAATAAGCTTTCCAAATTGAGTTCCGTAATCTCCTAAATGATTTATTCTAATTGTATTATATCCTTGTGATTCATATATTTTATATAATGAATTTCCTATAACTGTAGTTCTAACATGTCCTATATGAAATGGTTTAGCTATATTAGGAGATGAGAATTCTACTATCGTTGTTTTTCCCTCTCCTATATTGCTATGTCCATATTTATCTTTTTTTGATAATACATCATTTATAACATTCCTAGCTAATATTGTCTTATCAACAAAGAAGTTTACATAACCTCCAGCTACTTCTATATTCGATATGTACTCAGTCTTTTGTGTTTTATTACATATGTCTTGTGCTATCATAGTTGGTGATTTTCTATATACTTTTGCTAACTTAAAACAAGGGAATGCATAATCACCCATGTCTTTATTTGGAGGTATTTCTATTGATTCCATTATTTCTTCTAAAGTCATTTCATTAATTTGCTGTGATAAAATTTTGGCAACTTCTAATTTAAAATCCTGCATATTATTTCTCCTTCCTAAATTTTTACATATTTATTATTTCCAATTGGCAGTATTAACAAACAAAAACTCTCGTCTCTTAAAAATTTTAAGAGACGAGAGCAAAATCTCGTGTTACCACTCTTATTAGTATAAACTATACCTACTTTATGTTCGTAACATGAACTATAGTAACTTATTGTTTTTTAAGTGTACTCCTAAAATATAATAAATTAAACTATAAACTTTTTCAAGTATTTACCTGTATTATTATACTTTATTTTATATTTCATTCTCATTTACTACTTTAATTCCTTCTTTAGTTAAAATTGCAGCCGTAACTCCCATGCCATTTTTAAGACTACCTTTAAAATTTCCATCATATATTTGCTTATTTCCACAAGACGGACTTTTCGCCTTTAATATTGCTTCTCTACAACCATATAATTTTGCTATTTTTAAAGTTTCATAGGCTCCATCTATAAAATTTAAACTTACATCGCTTCCTTCTTTATTCATTACTATAGCTTTTTTATTTATTACATCTTTTCCTTCTCCATTAACTATTTCTGATGGTATCCTTGGAGTAGGAAGTCCTCCTAGTTGTTCAGGACATACCAATATATACTTTTTATCTTTTATATATTCTAAAACCTTGCTGTTGTTATTGTTTCCCCCATTATATTTACAATCTACACCCACCAAGCAAGCTGAAACTAATATCAATACTATCACCTACCTAAGCTCTACTATTGTAACTCCTGCTCCACCTTCCCCGTATGCACCTTCTCTATAAGTTTTCACATGTTTATGTTTTTTAAGAATCTCTCTTATACCTGATTTAATTACCCCTGTACCCACTCCATGTATAATAGTTACCCTCTCAAGACCTGCAACATAAGCATCATCTAAATACTTGTCTATTTCCTCCATCGCTTCTTCAAATCTCATTCCTCTTAAATCTACTTCAGATTTTATGCTATTAGACTTAGACTTTATTATCTTTCTAGTGCTTTGTGTAACAGTAGATTTAGGATCTTTTTTTGTTTTTTCAAGAGATGCAAAAGGAAGATTCATCTTCATTATACCTATTTGGATTAGAGCTTCTTTTTTAGTATTATCAACCGATAGTACACTTCCTTGTTGATTTAATGTTACAACTTTTACATCATCTCCAGGTTTTAAGTCTTTTATTTCTTTTTTAGCCAATTTAGGAACTATCATACTCTGTACACTAGGTTGTAAACCTTCCATGGATTTTGATATTTCTCTTCTTAAATCTTCTACTTTTTTATTTTTTTCTCTTGAAGCCATTTCTTTTTCTAGTTCTCTTAGCTCTTTTATTATTTCATCACTTTTTTCCTTTGCTTCTTTAGTTACTTTATATGCTTCTTTTTTAGCATTTTCTATTATTTTCTCTTTTTGTTGTTCTATCTTAAATATTTTTTCATCATATGCTTCTTTTAATCTTTGTATTTCTTCTCTCAACCTCTGAGCTTCTTCTCTTTCCTCTATTGATTTAAGCCTATTTTTTTCTATATTTTGCAGTAAATCTTCTAATTGTATATTCTCAGTATTTATGAATCCCTTAGCCCTTTGTATTACATATTCACTAAGGCCTAAACGACTTGATATTTCAAATGCGTTTGATTTTCCTGGAACTCCTATTAAAAGTCTATATGTTGGGCTTAATGTTTCAAGACTAAATTCAACAGCCGCATTTTCTACTCCCTCTTTAGTTAAAGCATAACTTTTTATTTCACTATAGTGAGTAGTTGCTATACACCTAGCCCCAGACATTTGCACATCTTCTAGTATCGATATAGCAAGTGCAGCTCCTTCTATAGGATCAGTTCCTGCACCTAATTCATCAAATAACACCAATGAATTTTCTGTAATATCACTTAGTATAGATACTATATTTGTCATATGTGATGAAAATGTAGACAAACTTTGTTCTATACTTTGTTCATCTCCTATGTCTGCAAAAACATTATCAAATACGCACATACTAGTTCCATAATCAGCAGGTATATGAAGGCCACTTTGAACCATAAGTGTAAACAATCCTACAGTTTTTAAAGTAACAGTTTTACCCCCTGTATTAGGTCCTGTTATAACTAATGTATGAAATTCTTTTCCAATCCATATAGTATTTGGTACTACTTCATTTATATTAAGTAATGGATGTTTACCATTTTTTATATTTAAATATTTATCTTCATTAAGTACAGGCTCTATACCCTTCATCTTAATAGACAGCTTTCCTTTTGCAAATATAAAGTCTAACTTTCCTAATATCTCTTGATTTGATATTATTTCATTGCTTATTTCTCCTATATATCCAGATAGTTCTTTTAGTATTCTTTCTATTTCTTCATTTTCTTTAAGTCTTAGCTCTCTTAGCTCATTGTTCATCTCTACTATAGAAATAGGCTCTATAAATAATGTAGCTCCAGATGATGACTGATCATGAACTATACCTGGTACTTGACCTCTATATTCTAATTTAACTGGTACTACAAACCTATCTCCTCTAATCGATATTATTGCATCTTGTAAGTATTTTTGATATGTAGTAGAAGTTATTATAGAATTTAACCTTGAACGTATAGATTGATTTTTTTGAATTATTCTCCTTCTTAAATCCCTTAAAGTTGATGATGCATTATCTGATACTTCTACTTCACTCACTATAGCATTGTATATTTTTTCTTCTATATCTCTATAGGTATACAATGAATTGGCTAGTCCTTGTATTATAGGATAGTTATAATTTTCCTCATTAGTATTTGAAAGTGTATTTTTTAATACTCTTGCAGCTCTTAAGGTATCTGCAACCATAAGTAATTGTCCAGGGTCAAGTGATGAACCTATATTTGCTTTTTTTACCTGGAGTTCTACATCGTAGATTCCACCTAGGCTTAATCCACCCCTTTTTATTAGTATTGCTTGTGCCTCACTAGTTTCTTGTAATATTTGACTTACTTCATTATAATTTGAACTAGGTTTTAGCTTTTCTATATATTTCAAACCCAAAGAAGACGATGTTTTGTCTTTTAACATGTCTATAACTTTGTAGTATTCTAAAATTTTTAATGACTTTATATTCATGATTCCTCCTTGATTATTTTGTCATATTATGGATATAATAATTAACAGATAAAGTTATATATATTTTGTCTATATTGGAGTTATACTATTTATATATTATACATAATATAGTTTATTTTGTACTAATGAAATTTAACTTAAATAAAAAGGAGATATCTTTTATGAGTAATGTAATTTGTAATTTAGAACCAAAGTTAGTTTTTAAGTATTTTGAGGAAATATCTCAAATACCTAGAGGATCAAAAGATGAAAAGGCTATAAGTGATTATCTATATAACTTTGGAAAGAACTTAGGTCTTGAAACAATTCAAGATGATGCTTTAAATATAATAATAAAAAAACCTGCGACTCCTGGCTATGAAAATGCCCCTGGTGTTATTTTACAAGGCCATATGGATATGGTTTGTGAAAAAAACAAAGGAACTGCACATGATTTTTCAAAAGATCCTATAGAATTAAAAATAGATAACGATATGCTATATGCTAACAATACTACTTTAGGTGCAGATAATGGTATTGCAGTGGCAATGTCTATGGCTGTACTTGCATCTAATGATATTGAACATCCAGCAATAGAAGTTTTAATAACTACAGACGAAGAAACTGGAATGAGTGGTGCTATGGCAGTAGATGGAAATCTATTTAAAGGTAAATATCTACTAAACTTAGATTCTGAAGAAGAAGGTTATCTACTTGTAAGTTGTGCCGGTGGAGTTACTTCACTAGTTACTTTGCCTATTACTCACAAAGATGTAGATAAATCTTTAAATGCATATTCAATTGAGATACAAGGCCTTCAAGGTGGTCACTCTGGCATGGATATAATAAAGCAAAAAGGAAATTCTAATAAGTTAATAGGAAGAGCTTTAAATTTAATTCAAAAACTTCAAGGTTTAAGTTTTGATTTAGTAGAGGTTCATGGAGGCTCTAAAAACAATGCTATACCTCGTGAATCTGAAGCTATAGTACTGTTAAGCAAAAATGATGAAGTTAAACTAAGAAACGCTATTGATGAGATTCAAAGTATATATTCAAATGAATTTAAAACTTCTGATTCTGGTGTAAGATTAACATTTAAAGAAGTTGAAAATAGCTATACTAAATCATATTCTGATGATTCTAAGGAAAAAGTACTTCAGATGCTAAATATAATTCCTAATGGAGTTCAAACTATGAGTATGGACATAAAAGATTTAGTAGAAAGCTCTACAAACTTAGGGGTTGTTAGAAGTTTAGATAATCATGTTGAATTTGAAAGCGCTACAAGAAGTTCTGTTAAAACATTAAAAAATGAAATAACTAATACAATAGAACTATTATCACAAACTCTAGGTGCAAAGCAAGATTTAATAAGCGATTATCCAGCTTGGGAATACAACAAAAACTCTCAATTAAAAGAAATATGTATAGATGTTTACAAAAACATGACAGGAAAAGAGCCTGTAGTTATGGCGCTTCACGCAGGTCTTGAATGTGGATTATTACTTGAAAAAATGCCAAATGTAGATGCAATATCATTAGGCCCTGATATGTATGATGTTCATACTCCAAATGAACATTTAAGTATATCTTCAACTGAAAAAACTTGGAAATATCTAGTGCAAATACTTAAAAATATAAGATAAATTAAAGGAAGGTCTATGACCTTCCTTTTGTTTTTCCCCTATAATCCTAGTTCATCACTTATATTTTGCATAGCTTCAAGAGATAATTTTGCAAACTCATCAAAAGATATTCCTACTTCTTCTATGCTTTTCATGGCATCTCTATTAGCTCCTGCTGCAAACCTTAATTCTTTCATTCTTTTCGTTATAGATTTTACCTTAACGCTAGATAGTTTCTTATCTGGATAAACTAAAGTTATGGCATTTATAAAGCCAGTTATAGGATCTGCTGCATATATAGCCTTATCTATGGTATTATCTCTACTTACTCCAGTAGCTTCATTATGGGCACATATAGCATGATACATAAATTCATTACCAAATCCCTCTTGTTTTAATATATCTATAGCTTTTATTCCATGTATTTTTGCACCTTCTTCAGACATATAATCCATTAAATCTGCATCTAAATCGTGTAATAATCCAGCTATAGCCCATTCTTCTTCTCTTTGAGGATCTAATCTTTTTCCTAACTCTCTCATAACAGCTTCAACTGCATATGAATGTTTAACTAAATGTTCTGTACTAAGGTATTTGTTTAGTATTTCTAAAGCTTTTTCTCTCATTCTTACCCCTCCTGTTTTTTACTCCACTCCCCTATAGTAGTGGCCTGTATTTTCACCATTTTTATTTAGATTTTCATAAACTTCTTTATATTCCATACATATTTTAAAATTATTATTTAAAGTTAATGTAAATGCCTTTAATGTATTGTCAACTTCATCATAATTTTCAAATGTAAAATCTAATCTAAATATATCTATTCCTATATCATGTAGTGTTTTTAAGTCGTCTAACATACATAATGGTGTTGTATTATATATTGTTGTTCTGCAAAACATATCCTGTGATAGTCTGTATTCTTCTTCTTTTATGTCTCTTAGTGAATACAAGCTTTCATTACATGTATCACATCTTTTGTCTTTTTTGCAGTCTCTTACTAAAACTCCCATTGGACAATACTCAGTTACCATAAGAGGAACATACCCATATACTAAAGTCTCTATTTCTGCATTTGTATATAATAAAGTTTCCTCTATCTCACTCATATTTAATTCGGCAGATAGACATACAGTATTAGCATTTTGAGATGCAAAGTAATTTATAGATTCACTATTAAAAGAGTTTAAATAGTAATCAATATATAAGTTTTTATTTTTTAGATAACCTATACTACCTAGATTTCCTACTTGTATATTTTCTATATTATCTAATTTTTTTAACATATTGTAGTCGTTATTCCTAAGTATTCTAGGTACACTGTATATTATTTTTATATTGTGTTTTTTCCCTAATTCTATTGCCTCTTCTAAAGTTTTTATATCTTCATAGTATATTGCATCTATAGAATATTTTAAAGATGCCTTCAACTGTTCAATAGTTTTTACTTTCACTCTTATTTTATTTTCTATAACCCTATTTACTTTATTAGGCTTGTACTCTACATTAGTTTCTTTGTACTTTCTTATATTTAAAATAGCTCTTTTGTTATTTAACTTCTCTATTGCGCTTCTTCTCAATTGATTTAGCACACTTATAGGGATACTTATATTTTCGTCTATATTCATATTAATATTTGTTAATTCATATGGTGTATTTCCTAATTTGGATAGTTGAGATATAACTTTATCTTCACTTAAAGATACTTTCATAGCTTGTTCTATTATTTTGTCTACAGTAACATCTACTGAATTACCCCTATTATCCTTAAGTATAAGTCTTGGATAATCATTTAATTTCAATATAATATCTGCTTTTATTTTTATCTTTTTATTTTCTGCTTCATTTTCATAGCTTTTTTGAGCTTTATTTATAAGTTCACTATCAGACGTCTTATATACTTCTTGATTGAGCTTTGCATCTCCTATAAAATCTATTTCTATAATATCTCCTTTATTTCCTACTTCTAATATTTCATTATTTTTTATTATTCTACCTATAGTTCCTCCGCCTAAATTTATCCCATCTCCTTTTTTAAGGGGGTTCTCTAATTTTATTTTTAATTTATTACTTTTTTTATTATAATCTATTACCTTTCCTACATATAAACCTACATTATTAGGTTTTTGAGGATTCATTATATCTGCACCAACTTGATTTAGTACATACCCTTTTGTAAAATCTCTATTAAATATAGTATATAAATCATTAATATTTTCACTTGATATGTTTATTTTATTACTATTATTATATTGCTCTATAGCTTCTCTATAATTTCTTATAACTGTGGCAACATACTCTGGTCTTTTCATTCTTCCTTCGATTTTTAGTGAATGTACACCACATTTCATTATTTTATCTATATCTTCTATTGTATTTAAATCCCTTGGGCTTAATAAATATTCTCCACCTGTATTTATAATTTCATCATTTGATAGATCTACTAATTCATATTTTTGTCTGCAAGGTTGAGCACACCTTCCACGATTTCCAGATCTACTTCCTATCATACTACTCATAAGGCATTGGCCTGAATAACATACACAAAGCGCTCCATGCACAAAAACTTCTATATCTGTATTTGTATTATCACATATATACTTTATTTCATCTACATTTAGTTCTCTTGCCAATACAACTCTATTAAATCCCATATTTTCAAGATACTTAACATCTTCTATAGAGTGTGCTACCATTTGAGTACTAGCATGTAGTTCAAAATCAGGAAGTATTTTTTTTATTAATTTCGCCATTCCTATATCCTGAAGTATTATTGCATCTACATCTACATCATATAGATATTTTATATAATTTATAAAATCTTCTATTTCATTTTGTTTTATCAATGTATTTACTGTTACAAATACAGATACATCCCTTATATGGGCGTATTCTACGGCTTCTTTAAGTTCACTTCTATCGAAATTATTTGCCGACGCCCTAGCGCTAAATTCCATACCGCCTAGGTATACAGCATTCGCCCCATTTTGTACTGCTGCTCTTAGTGATTCAAAACTACCAACTGGAGCTAATAATTCTAATTTATTCATTTTGTACCTCCTTATGTAAATACAGTAAAAAATTAACCTTCAGGTTATTTTTCCCTGAAGGTTAACTACATTATTCTGCATTCTTTGCCTTATATGACTTTAATTCTTGTTCTAGTTCTATAACTTTTAATTGCAAATCATATAACTTATTTTGAAAACTAGAAGCTAAATCTTCGGCCACTTTTATTCTGTTTTCTGACTCTTCATATTCATTTTTATGCTTATTACACTCTTCACTAGCTTTTATAGCTATTTCTCTTTGACTTTCTATTTCTTTTTTTAACATGTCTACTTCACTATCTTTTTTAACTATTTCTACTTTAGATTGTTCTAATTCGATTTTTATTTTTTCTAACTCTACTTGAATTTCTTGATTCGGCTTTTTATTTTCTTCCATAAGTTTTGCATATTTTTTGCTAAGTTCTTCATTTTCAGATGAACATTCAAATAATATGTCTGTTATATTTAAAGCTGTTAATATAGCTGTCATACTAGTGCTTAATCTAGGATTAGCCTTAGTTATCTTTTCCATTTCTTCATCTACATAATGAGCAACTGCTCTCATGTGTTCCTTAGTCTTTTCTCCAACCATTGGATATTCAATGCCATTTATTTTGACAATAACTTTATTCATCCTAACACCCCCATGCTAGCGTGTATTAATTTGATCTTAAGTTAGCATTTAGTTTCTCACTTAGCTCACTTACTATCTTATCATGTACTTTGGAAACATCTTCATCAGTTAAAGTTCTATCTTGGCTTCTATATACTATAGAATAAGCAACGGACTTATATCCTTCTTGTATCTGAGTACCTTTATATACATCAAATAAATCATAACTTTCTAATAATCCTTGAGAATTTTCCTTTATTATATCTTCTATTTCCTTAACAAACACCTCATCTTTAACTAATAATGCTATGTCTCTAGTTATAGTAGGATATTTTGGCAACGCTTTATAACGTTTTTCAGGATTAGAGTTTGCAAAGATTAAATCTAAGTCTATTTCAGCCATATAAATTCTATTATTTAAGTTATAATTATCTAAAACATCAGGATGAAGTTCACCAAATGTTCCTATACATATATTATTATACACTATATTTGCACATCTTCCAGGGTGGAATGTTAAATTTTCTTTTTCTGGGATTATTTCATAATCTAAAAATCCTGTATTGTATAATATCTCTTCTAATACCCCTTTTAAATAGAAGAAATCTGTATTATTACCATATATACCTATACATAACTTTCTAGTTTGACTTGGAAATTCTGAGTCTGGTACAAATATATTTCCAGCTTCGAACCCAGCAAATGAATTTACCTTACGAGAATAATTAGTATACATAACATCTAACATATTATGTAATAAAGTAGTTCTCATTACAGAAGTTTCTTCTCCAAGAGGATTTATTATTTTAACAAAATCTCTCTTATTATCATCTTGAGATAAATTTATTTTATCTACTCCTCGTGGACTTACAAATGAATAAGTTAATATTTCATTTATTCCCATAGATACTAAGCTATCTTTAATTTTATCTTCAAATTTTTGATTATCAGTTTTTACTCCAACAGTAGTATTTCCATACAATGAAGCTGAAGGTATATTTTCATATCCATATATTCTAGCTATTTCTTCTAATATATCAGCCTCTTGTTCTATATCTAGTCTAAAGCTTGGAATTTCTATTTCTAAATTATTATTTTCTATTAAGTTGCATTTGAACTCTAAACTTTCTAATATCCCAATAAATTCATTTAAAGGAACATTAACTCCTAATAAAGAATTTATTCTTTGAGGTCTTACAACTATTTTTTGTTTTTCTACTTTATTTTCATAGTTATCAACTATACCTTTTAATACTCTACCAGCTCCTAGCTCTTCTATTAATTGAGCTGCTCTATTTATTGCTGTCTCCACTAAATTTATATCTATACCCTTTTCATATCTTGCAGATGCCTCTGTTCTTAAACCTAATTTTTTTGATGTAGCTCTTATACTTTCTGATTTGAAGTTAGCACTTTCTATTAATATTTCTGTAGTATCATCTTTAATTTCAGAATTAGCTCCACCCATTACACCAGCTAAGCCTAAAGTTTTTTCACCATTAGTTATAACTATTGTATTACAATCTAAGCTTCTTTCTTGTTCATCTAAAGTTACAAACTTCTCTCCATCTTGAGCAGTTTTAACTACTATTTCATTTGTACCTATTTCTCTTAAATCAAATGCATGAAGAGGTTGACCTAACTCTAACATAACATAATTTGTTATATCGACTATATTGTTTATAGGTCTTAATCCTGCTTCTATAAGTCTTCTTTGCATCCAATATGGCGAGGGTGCTATTTTAATATCCTTAACTATCCTAGCACTATATCTTGGGCATAAATCATTATTTTCTATTTTAATATTAAAGCTTATATTTTCATCACTTTCTTTAACATTTATAATAGGATACTTCATATCTTTACTTAAAGTAACCGCCGCTTCTCTAGCTATACCTATTATAGATCTACAATCTGGTCTATTTGAAGTTATCTCAAATTCTATTAATGAATCATTTATACCTAATACTTCCTTTATGTCTTTACCCAACTCGTAATTATCTTCATGATCTAATATGTATATTCCATCTTTTTTGTAATCTTCAACATATTGAGATGGTATTCCTAGTTCATCACCAGAGCACATCATACCTTCAGATGTTTCTCCTCTTAATTTTCCTTTTTTTATCTTAACACCTTCAGGAAGTTTAGCCCCTACTAAAGCTACTGGTATATAATCATCTTTAGATATATTTTTAGCTCCAGTTACTACTTGTATAGTTTCATTTCCTATATCAATTTTTGTAACTACTAATTTATCTGCATTTGGATGTTGTTCTATTTCTAATATCTTACCTACTACAACTTTTTCTATTTCTTCTCCAAATGATTCTACTCTTTCTACTTTTGATCCTGTCATTGTCATTTTATCAGCAAAATCCTTACTATCTATATCTATATCTACATAGTCTCTTAGCCATTTTAAAGGAACTAACATATTTATCCCTCCTACTTAAAATTGATTTAAAAATCTCATATCATTTTCAAATAATAATCTAATATCATCTATTTCATATTTAAGCATTGTAATTCTATCAGCACCCATACCAAATGCAAATCCGCTGTACTTTTCCGGGTCTATTCCACAGTTTCTTAAAACATTAGGATGAACCATACCCGCGCCTAATATTTCTATCCAACCTTCTCCCTTGCACATAGGACATCCATCCCCACCACATTTAAAACAAGTAACATCTACTTCTGCACTTGGCTCTGTAAATGGGAAGTTATGTGGTCTAAATTTGGTTTTAGTTTTTTCTCCAAATAACTTCTTAACAAATGTATCTAGTGTACCCTTAAGTTCTGCCATAGTTACCTTCTCAGCTACAACTAGACCTTCTATTTGGTGAAACATTGGAGAATGAGTAGCATCTGGAGAGTCTGACCTAAAACATCTTCCTGGAGATATTACTCTTATAGGCAAATCCATACTTTTCATTGTTCTTACTTGAACTGGAGATGTTTGAGTTCTAAGTACTAATTCATCATTTATGTAAAATGTATCTGACATATCTCTAGATGGATGGTCTTTAGGCGCATTTAAAGCATCAAAGTTATTAAATACAGTTTCTATTTCTGGACCTTGTGCTATGCTAAATCCCATACCCATAAATATTTCACTTACTTCATCTATTACTTGAGATATAGGATGCTTTTTCCCTATTGTAAATTTTTTTCCTGGCATAGTTACATCTAGTACTTCAGTTTGTAACTTCTTATTTTTTTCTATAGATTTTAATTCTTCTTTTCTTGAAGCTATAGAATTTTCTATTGCTTCTCTTACCTCATTTGCAACCTTACCTATAATAGGTCTTTCTTCAGCTGATAATTTACCCATTTCCTTTAGTATAGATGTTATTTCTCCCTTTTTTCCTAGGTACTTTACCCTTAGAGTTTCTACTTCGTCTATACCTTGTGCAGTTTTTATTTCATCTAAGGCACTTTGTTGTAAAGTATGTAGTTTTTCCTTCACATTATTCACCCTTTCTATATAATAAATAGATATTAAATATATTTATTGAAACAAAAAAAGCCCTTCATCCCAAAGTAGGGACGAAAGGCTATATTTTCCGCGGTACCACCCTAATAGTCTAATAAATTAGACCACTTATAAGAACTTAACGCGTTCATACGTCAAAGCCTACTTAAATTTCAACTTTGAAACTCCAGAGCGAACTTCCATTGATTTCTTAGAAAGTGCTTCCAGCCTAGTCACTTTTCTCTGTACCAAGTTTAATCAAAGTACTTTTCTCTTTCATTGTCTTTTTTATATTAGTATTTATGCTATAAAATTATATCACAGTAAATTACTACTTACAATGTATTATACTAAATATTTTTTAATTTCATACATTAATATTCCTGCACTTATAGCAGCATTTAAAGACTCTGCATTTCCATATATAGGTATTTTAACTAGGATATCAGACTTTTCTATTATTTCATCATTTATCCCATTAGCTTCATTTCCAATAACTAAAGCCACTTTATTTCCATAATCTACATTATTATAATAATTCTCAGTATCTAAATAACTAGATACTATGTTAAATCCATTATCTTTTAGAGCTTTCATGGCATCTTCTTCATTTAAGCTAATAGTTTTCATATTAAATATAGATCCCATTGTAGACCTTATAACCTTAGGATTGTATATATCTACACTTCCTTTTAAAGTTATTATTAAATCAACTCCAGATGCGTCTGCTGTTCTTATTATAGTTCCCATATTACCTGGGTCTTGTATTCTATCTAATATAACTACAAATTTTGTTTCATCCTTTATTAAATCTTGTAATTTATCTTCTTTTGCATTTATAACTGCTAGAATTCCCTGAGTATTTTCTGTATCTATTAAATCTTTAAATAACTTATTAGTAGTTTTATAAATAGGTATATTTCTAGATTTTAATGTGTCTATAATAATAAATTCTTTTTTAGTTACAAAATCATCATTAAATACAACATAATCTATACTAGCATTGCAATCTATAGCTTGGGTAATTATCCTATATCCCTCTATTATATATTTATTTTCTGAGTATCTAGTTTTTGATTTTAATAATGACTTAGTATATTTTATTTTTTCATTTTCTTTACTACTTATTTCTATTATCATTTAGTTATCTCCTAAAACTATTATCATCTGGTGTAATATGACTTATCTTATTGTTACTTCCTATAACTACTAATATGTCACCAAGTCTTAATTGTTCATCAGGGGATGGCGTAACATTTATATCTTTCCCATGTTTAATAGCCAAAACTGTAACTTCAAATTTAGCTCTTAAATCTAACTCCTTTATAGTGTTACCTACCCATTCATTTGGAGCTACTATTTCAACTATAGAATACTCTGGGTCTAATTCTATATGGTCTAGTATATTATTCGATACTAAGTTATGTGCAACTCTAACTCCCATATCTCTTTCTGGGAATACAACTCTATCTGCTCCTATTTTATACAATACTTTAGCTTGTAATTCATCCATAGCTTTACATACTACTTGTGGTACTCCCATTTCTTTAGCTATTAACGTAGCCATTATTGATGCCCTTGTATCCGACCCTATTGCCACTATAGCTACATCAAAATTACCAAGTCCAATAGATCTTAAGGCATTTTCGTCTGTAACATCTACTATTGCGGCATGAGTAACTTTATCAGCTATATTTTGTATTGTATCTTCATTTTTATCTATAGCCATAACTTGATGTCCAAGTAAATTCATAGTAGTAGCTACAGAAGACCCAAACCTTCCACATCCTATAACAATATATTGTCTCATAATATATCTCCCTTCATTATCCAACTATTATTTTTCCCTCAGGATATTTTATAATTTGTTTATTTCCTCTAGCTGCTATAGCTATAAGTATCGTAAGAGATCCAACCCTTCCAGCAAACATACAAAGCATTATGACTATCTTTCCTACAGTATTTAAATTAAAGCTACCTCCAATAGTAAGCCCTACTGTAGCAAAAGCTGATACTACTTCATATAAGGATTCAACTACATCAAATTCCGGCTCAAATATAGTCAATATCAATGTAGCTGTAACTACTATTGTAATAGCTATGAAAAATATTCCTATAGCCTTATTTACTACTGAATAAGAAATTCTTCTATTATATACCTCTACATCTTCTTTACCTACTATGAAAGCTTTAACTGTTAATATTAAGGTAGCTAGTGTAGTTGTCTTTATACCTCCACCAGTTGATGCTGGAGATGCACCTATAAACATAAGTATTATCATTATAAATGTTGATGCTTGGTTTAACTTTGTCAAATCTAAAGTATTAAATCCAGCTGTTCTAGTAGTTACAGATTGAAATAAGGAACCAAGTAACTTACCTTTTATAGATAAGTTTCCTATAGTATCTGGATTATTATATTCTATGGCAAATATTAATATAGTTCCTAGTATTATCAATATAGCGGTTGTAGTTAATACTATCTTAGAATGTATTGAAAGTTTAGAAAGTCTTCTGTTCTTCAATATATCTAATATAACAGGAAATCCTAAACCGCCCAAAATTATAAGTCCGCATATAGTTAAACTTATAGTTGCATTATTTACATAAGAAATTAAAGAACTATACTTGCCACTTACTCCTCCCATTAAATCAAATCCTGCATTACAAAATCCAGATATAGCATGGAATATACTGTACCATATTCCCTTTGTTATCCCAAATTGAGGAATAAATACAGTCGATAAAAGCAAGGCTCCAAAACCTTCTATAGTAAATGTTATAAGAAATACATATCTGCTTAATTTTACTAATCCGGATAAATCAAAATGATTTAGTGCTTCCTGTATTAAAAGCCTCTCTTTTAAGTGTATCTTCTTTTTAATTATAAGTGCAAGCATAGTTGTAACAGTCATAAATCCCAATCCACCAACTTGAATTAATGATATTATAACTATTTGTCCAAATAAAGTCCAATGGGTTGCTGTGTCTGCAACAATTAGCCCTGTAACACAAACCGCAGATGTTGCTGTAAATAAGGCATTTAAAAAACCTATGCTATTCCCGTCTTGGGACGCCATAGGTAGTGTTAAAAGTATTCCACCTAAAATAATTACACCTGCAAAACCTAAAACCATAACTTGAGCAGGAGATAAACGATCAAATATTTTTGTATATATCCCTACTTTATCTCCTATAGGGTTTTTCATATCTTTTTCACTCCTTTTATTTATATCTACGTAATAAGAATAGATTATATATTATAAAAATTTTAATGTAAAGTATCAAAAAGGTATATTCTCAGCTATATTTAATCTTTATTGGTATTATTCGCAGTTTTTTAATAATAATGCTATTTATTCCTCTTTTAATCTCACATTTTATATTTCTTAAAATATAATAATACTATCAAATTAATAAAGGGGTTTTTATAATGAGACAAGGATACTATACTCAAACAATAAATATATTAATTATTATATTTATATTTAATTTCATAGTTGCATTAGCTAAGGTTATATACGGATACACCCATAGTATAAGTAGTATGACTGCAGATGGGTTTCATTCTATATCTGATGCTGTATCTAATATAATAGGTATATTTGCTATAACGTGGGCATCTAAACCTGCTGATGACTGCCATCCATATGGTCATGATAAGTATGAAACCTTAGCCTCTCTAATTATAAGCATTTTATTATTTTTTATGTCTTTCGAAATAATATCTCAATGTATAAATAGAGTCCTTAATCCCACTTCCATTCATATAGATAAATATAGTTTTATAGTTATGATAGTATCTACTATAGTTAATTACTTTGTATATAAGTATGAATATGCTAAGGGCAAAGATTTAAAAAGCGATATACTTATATCAGATTCTATGCATACTAGAAGTGATATAGCTGTTTCAATTTCTGTTTTTATAGGTTTATTTGCTATAAAGTCAGGTTTTACATTCATAGATATATTTATATCAATAATTATATCTATAATGATATTAAAATCAGGATTCGATGTTTTACTTTATTCTTTAAAAGTATTTTTAGATCAAGCTATGCTAAATAAAAATGATATTTATAATTTTGTTATGAGTATTCCAAACGTTGTGTTTTGTCATAAGATAAGATCTAGAGGTAAGGAAAATAATATAATAGTAGACCTTCATATAGGAGTCAATCCTGACATGAGTATTAAGGATGCTCATGATTTATCTCATATTGTGGAGGGTATGATAGTAAGTAAATTTACAGGAGTATCTGAAGTTATAATTCATTTAGAACCTGGAAAAACAAAGAAAAGTACCTGAGTATAACTCAGGTACTTTTCTTATTATTAAGCAGCTAATTTTTCTTTAGCAACAGATACTAATTGAGCAAAACCTTCTGCATCATGTATAGCCATTTCAGCTAACATTTTTCTGTTTACTTCTATTCCTGCTAGTTTTAATCCATTCATGAATTTTGAATAAGATAATCCATTTAATCTAGCACCAGCATTTATTCTTTGTATCCATAATTTTCTAAAGTCTCTTTTTCTTAACTTTCTACCTACATAAGCATTTCTTAATGCCTTCATTACGAATTGATTAGCAGGTCTGAATAATTTACTTCTTGCTCCTATGAAACCTTTTGCAAGCTTTAATACTTTTTTATGCTTTTTACGAGCATTCATTGCCTTTTTTACTCTAGCCATGGTTACGCCTCCTTTGTTTTCTACTTTAGTTCCTAAGTTTTATAATATAAACTTCCATCCGGATTTATATATATGGTAATAATTGAGCTATTCTTCTTGCATCGCCCTCAGTAACTATACCTGATTTTCTTAATTGCATTTTAGTTTTAGCACTCTTCTTAGTTAATATGTGTCTTCTAAACGCCTTAGATCTTTTTAATTTTCCACTTCCTGTTGCTTTAAATCTCTTAGCAGCGCCTCTATGAGTTTTCATTTTTGGCATAGTGGTTCCTCCTCTCAAGTTTTAGTCTATTTTTTTGGTTCTATTATTACAACCATATTATTGCCTTCAAATGCTGGAGCTTTACTTGGTGTTCCAAACTCTTCTATTAATGCTATAAAGTTAGTCATAACTACTTTACCTATATCTTTGTGTCCTAATTGTCTTCCTCTAAATCTTAATTCCACTTTAACCTTATCGCCTTTTTGTAAGAACTTTATAGCGTGGTTAGCTTTAGTGTTTAAGTCATTTTCTTCTATACCTGGTCTTAGTCTTATTTCTTTAAGACTTACAGTTTTTTGTTTCTTTTTAGATTCTTTTTCTTTTCTAGATTGTTCATATTTAAACTTGCCATAATCCATTATTCTACATACTGGCGGATTAGCATTTGGTGATATTTTTACTAGATCTAAGTTTTTGCTATTAGCTATTTCTTGAGCTTCTTGAGACGACATTATCCCTAGTTGCTCTCCTGTATCTGATAGCACTCTGACTTCTTTATCTCTTATTTCATCGTTTAATGGCAGTTCTTTACTAATGGTAGGACACCTCCAACTATAATTTTATATAAAAAAAGCGAATGACAGAGTCATCCGCATAAGTTACATAGCAATTCCATAAGTAATAGTAACTATTATTAACCTTACTAACTTTTGTTGTAAGGTGAGAAGCGGATAACTTCTTCTTGTTCACATCAACTACCTTATAAAATATATCATTATATAAAAGTTTTGTCAACTTTTTTTAAAAAATACGTTATATTTTCTCTTTATGGCAATACTTTTTATTATATTATTACTATTTTAGTGTAATTTGGAAAATATTTAAATAATATTATTTGGCAATAAAGGCAACAATAAGTTTAAACAAAAATACCATATTATTTGAGGTGCATGATTATGAAAACAATAAAAGAAATCTTAAAGAAAATCAACGTACCTGTTCCAGCATTTGCTCAAACAAAAATGGAAAAAGAAACTCAACCTGATGACTCTAGCTACACAAAACCTAAAACCACATTTAAAGATGTAGCTGGTCTAGAAGAAGTAAAAGAAGAACTATTTGAACTAGTGGACTTTATAAAAAACCCTGAGAAATATAAGAAAATGGGAGCTAAGATTCCCAAGGGTGTTTTATTTTATGGTCCTCCTGGAACAGGTAAAACATTACTAGCATCCGCTGTAGCTGGAGAAACTAATTCTGCTTTTTTCAATGTTACAGGTTCAGAATTCGTTGAAAAATACGTAGGAGTTGGTGCAAAAAGAGTTAGAACTTTATTTGAAAAGGCTAGGAAAGAATCTCCTAGTATAATATTTATCGATGAAATTGATGCCGTTGGTGCAAAAAGACATCTTGAAAGCAACAACGAAAAAGATCAAACTCTTAATCAATTACTTGTAGAAATGGATGGCTTTAATAAAGATACAAATGTAATAATAGTAGGTGCAACTAACCGTCTTGACTTATTAGATGAAGCATTATTAAGACCCGGAAGATTTGATAGACATGTACACATAGGGAATCCTAACTATTTTACAAGACATGAAATACTAAAAGTTCATACTCAAGATAAACCTATAGACCCAACTGTTAATTTAGACATGTTAGCTAAAAAAACACATGGATTTAATGGTGCGCATCTCGCAAATATAGCTAATGAAGCAGCAATCCTTGCGGTTAGAGATAATAGCACTATTATAACTCAACTTCACTTTGATAAGGCTATAGAAAGAGTTATAGCTGGTCTTGAATCAAAAAATGCTAAATTAATAGAGAAAGAAAAGAAAATAGTATCTTATCACGAGTCAGGGCATGCTTTAGTTAGTAATGCACTAGGACTAAATCCTATACAAAAGGTATCTATAATACCAAGAGGTCAGGCATTAGGATACGTTTTACAACTTCCTGATGAAGACAGATTTATATATACAAAAGAAGAATTATTGGGTAGAATGAAAATATTATTAGCTGGAAAAGCAGCAGAAGAGTTAATATTTAATCATCAATCTACAGGGGCAAAAGACGATTTAAAGAAGGTTACTGACATTGCAACTCAAATGGTGTGTGAATATGGTATGAGCAGCTTCGGATATGTGACATTAGATGGAAACCAAAAAACACTATTATCAGAAAAAATACAAAAAGAGGCAAATAATATAATAGACGGATGTTATAAGGAAACTCTAGATTTGTTAAGTAAAAGTATGCAAGATCTTCATATTGTATCGCAACATTTATTCGAGAAGGAAACTATGACTCATGAAGAGTTAAAATCTTTAATAACTAAAGTAAGTATATAAGAAAAGAGGTGTTAGATTTCTAACACCTCTTTTTTATATTAAGCTTGAATTATATTAGATCTTTCTTCAATTTCTTTTAATATATCATTTAAGAAACTTTCTATGTTTACAGAACCTAACTCACCTTTATCTCTTGAACGAACTGAAATTTCATTATTTTCTGCTTCTTTTTCCCCTACTACTAACATATAAGGTATCTTTTCCATTTGAGCTTCTCTTATTTTGTAACCTATTTTTTCTGCTCTATCATCTATTTCTACCTTTATACCCTTTTCAAATAATTTAGCTCTTACTTCTTTTGCATAATCATTGTATTTATCTGATATAGGTAATATTTTTACTTGTACCGGTGCTATCCATGTTGGGAATTTACCAGCATAATGCTCTATTAATATACCTATAAATCTTTCTATACTTCCAAATGCAACTCTGTGTATCATTACTGGTACATGTTTTTCTCCATCTTTTCCTACATAGCTTATATCAAATCTTTGCGGAAGTTGCATATCTAATTGTATAGTACCACATTGCCATGTTCTTCCTAAGCAGTCTCTTAAATGGAAGTCTATCTTAGGTCCATAGAAAGCCCCATCACCTTCATTTAATTTATATTCAACGCCTAAATCTTCTAAAGCTTCTCTTAAACCATTTTCAGCTGCTTCCCACTCTTCATCTGTACCCATAGATTTTTCTGGTCTAGTAGATAATTCTAAGTGATATTCGAATCCAAAAGTTTTATAAACTCTATCTATTAAATCTACAACACCTTTTATCTCATCTTTTATTTGCTCTGGTAACATAAATATATGTGCATCATCTTGAGTAAATGCTCTAACTCTCATAAGTCCGTGTAATGCTCCAGATAATTCATGTCTATGAACCCTACCTACTTCTCCAACTCTCATTGGAAAATCTCTATATGAGTGTGGTTTAGATTTATAATATATAAGTCCTCCTGGACAGTTCATTGGCTTTATAGCAAAGTCTTGCTCATCTATTTGTACAGTATACATATTTTCTTTGTAGTTATACCAGTGTCCTGAAGTTTCCCATAATGCTCTGTTTAATATTATTGGAGTTTCTATTTCAACATATCCATCTTTTTTGTGTATTTCTCTCCAGAATTTTAATAGTTCATTCTTAAGTTCCATACCTCTTGGTAAGAATAATGGGAATCCTGGTCCCTCATCAGGTATTGTAAATAATTCTAATTCTTTTCCTAATTTTCTATGGTCTCTTTTCTTAGCTTCTTCTAATAAATGTAGATATTCATCTAAGTCCTTAGACTTTTCAAAAGATACTCCATATATTCTTTGTAGCATCTTATTTTTTTCATCTCCACGCCAGTATGCACCAGCTATATTTAGAAGTTTTACAGCTTTTACTTTTTTAGTAGATGGTAGATGTGGTCCTCTACATAAATCAGTAAAATCTCCTTGTTTATAAAAAGATAGTGTTTCTCCTTCTGGAAGATCATTTATTAACTCAACTTTGTAATCTTCTCCCTGTTCTTTCATTAACTTTAAAGCTTCTTCTTTTGAAATTTCAAATCTCTCTAAAGTTAAATCTTCTTTAGCTATTTTTTTCATTTCTGCTTCTAGTTTTTCTAAATCTTGTGGAGTAAGTCTGTGCTCTAGATCTATATCATAGTAAAATCCATTTTCTATAGCAGGCCCTATAGCAAGTTTAGCCTCAGGATATACCCTTTTTATTGCTTGAGCTAAAATATGTGCACTTGTATGTCTAAATATTTCTTTACCCTCTACATCGTCAAATTTGTATAAACTTAAGTCAGCATCCTCATTTAATTTATAATCAAGTCCTACTACTTTTTCATTTACAGATGCCCCTACTATACTTCTAGCTAATCCTTCACTTATAGATTTAGCTACATCCATTATTGATGTTCCTTTTTCATATTCCTTTACTGAACCATCTTTTAAAGTAACTTTTATCATTTAATTCTACCTCCTTTTGAATAATTACAAAAACAAAAAACTCGCCCCATGAAATCATGGGACGAGTATATCGCGGTTCCACCCAAGTTGGCATAAGCCCTCTTGTAAGACTATAAGGTCGTCACCCGAATACTTTCACTGTGCACAGTTACTAAATTCAGCTCCAAGGTAGTTTTCAAATATCCATATTTAGATGAGCTTTCAGCCGGTGACTCATCGTCTCTGTAAACTGGGTTTATTTTACTTTTCCTCTTCATAGCAAATTATTCGAAATATTTTAATAACATACTACCATATATAGTATTATTAATCAAGTACAATTTTTATATACATAATTTATATGTACATAGCTATTAATCCTTGAATTATTCCTATTAAAAATCCTAAAACAAGACCTAATACTTCAATATGCTTTAATTCTTGTTTAGCTATACTTAATATCATATCCTCAAGCTTTTCTAAATCGAGCTCATTTATTTTATCTTCTATCATTTTTTGTATATTTACTCTATCCGTAGCTCTGTGCACTAATTCTTCACTTAAATCTGTAACTGTAGCACTTACTTCTTGTTCTACTATGTCATCTAAATAACCCTGTATTAATTCTTTAAATGTACTCGGGATAAATACAGGCATTTTATCGCTTATGACATTGTTTATTTTAAGTTTTATATACTTAACTATTCTATCTCTATCTTCTTCTTTTAGTACCTCATCTACTATTTCATCTAAAGATATTAATTCATTTTGTACTATCTCACCTATATTTTGTGCTATTTCCCCTCTTCTCTTAGGTATAAGTCCTAATATTTCTATATTCAGTATAGGTATTCTTATTGGATTTATAGGTCTGAATATTAGTTTTATAGCCAATACATTGGTTATCCAACCTATTATCCCTCCTATTACAGCCAAGAAAAGTATAGTTGCTATATTTCCCATATTATCATCTCCTTATTTGAGATTAATTCTTTTAGATGATAATATATATTTTATATATTAAACTAATTTTTTTCAATATAAAAATAAAAAACAAAGAGCATTATGCTCTTTGTTGAATTATGACCTTATCCCCAAATATGGATTTTACAGTTTCTACAATCTCCTTGGATACATTATTTTCCAAGTTATCATATATTACTATTTGTTTAGGACACAACGTCAGCAATGTGCTTATTAAAAAATCTTCATAGTTTAAATTTTCTTTTAAAACCATATTTATTATATCTTCATTATTTTTATTCTCTAAAATATTATCGTCTCTATCACATAATATAAATGATCCATCTTTCAATATATGTACTTTTAGTATATCTATTTTTTCTTCTTGCATCTCTACAAAATACTTGAGTACATTTATAAACTCATCTTGATCTTTCTTTATTAAATATTCTTCTAGTCCTCTATCACTAAGCTTAGATATGTAATTTAAAAAATCCTTCATCCTAAATTTAACAAATCCATCTATGTTTATATGGTTGTTTTTAGATATGTAATCATATACCCTATTAAATATACTTTCTTTTATAAAAGTCTCCTTTTTATTAAAAAGATCTAGCGAATGTCTATAAATACCTTCTATTTCTTCATCATAAATTTCACTATATATTTTTTGTATGTTTTCTTTTAATAGCTCTTTTTTTACTATATGTATAAGTGTGTTTGTTATTTCTGATGCTATTCTTATTTTTGTTGTCTCTTTCTTATTCTCATCAATATATACATTTACTTCCACAAAACCATTATCATACTTAACATCTTTATTAAATGTACCCGACTCAATAAAATTTTGAAGAGCACCTTTGTGTTCACTTAATATCCTAAGATGTATGTCTCTATATGGCAAAATTCACCACTCCCTTCTGGTCATAAGAGGAATTATAGATCCCAAGTCCAATAGAGTATTATTACTTAAACATTTAATCTTTTTATTTCTTGTGCTTAAAAACTCCTTTATTTCCATATAGTTAGGATGTTTTGTTATATCTCCAGAAAAGCATATAGCATCCTTAGATATTAAACCACTACAACCTCCTATAAATCCATAGTTCATATCAAATAGATCTATACTACCTTCTTCTATTAGTAAGCAGTTAATATCGTGTTTTATAACTTCTGAATATATACCTTCATCTGATGTTATTATAGAATTTTCATCTACTATACATATAGAGCATTTAGAGTATCCTTGCCTTACATTTATTCTTATCATTTTATTATTATTTATGTAATCTAATATATTTTTTTCTGTATACTGGAAATTGTGGATTGCATACTTCCCTAAAATTGCTACATTATACTGAATATTATAAGGATATTTACTTCTAATATATTCTGTACCTTTTATTATATGAAAGTTATATTCTTTTAAAGCTTCTACATAATAATTATATACATTAGGGGCTACTACTATATTTCCTTTTCCTAAATAACAAACACAAATATCTGGATGATACTTTATAGCTTCATAAGTTTCTCTACATTCACAAGTTTTTATTATATCTATATTTCTGTTTTGTAATTGGTATTCCATATCTTTAGGAATTCTTTTATCTACTAACATTAGACTTACATTATTTTGAGGAATAAATGGAGTATCGCTATAATGCATAATCTCACTTCCTTATCTTAATTTTGGAAAATATCCCATGTTTTTATACATATAAAATTAATATATTATATGTATAAAAAAAGATGATAGATAAAATCTACCATCTTTTTTTATATTGTTATCTCTCACCTTTTTTATATGGTATCCCTAAAGCTGATGGAGAATTAGAATTTTTAACAAATATTATAAGTATTATAAGTGTTATTATATATGGAGTCATAGATAATAGGTTTTCATTTATATGGAATGGTAATTGTGGATTTCCAAGATAAACTGCAAGTCCTGTTGAGAATCCAAATAATAAACATGCCCACATCGCGCCTTGTGGTTTCCATTTACCAAATATAACAGCTGCCATAGCTATATATCCTTGACCAGATATTAATGTAGGCCTAAATGATGAAACTATAGCTAGACTCATAGCAGCACCGCCAAATCCTGCTAATACACCTGATAATATAACAGCAAAATATCTTACTTTAGTAACATTTATACCTAATGTATCTGCTGCTCTTGGATGTTCTCCAACAGCTCTTATTCTTAAACCTAACTTTGTTTTATATAAAATAAACCAAACTAAAATTACGAATGCAAAGGCTAAATAAACAGTAGCGTAAGTGTTAAAAATTGTATCTAGTGGGCTACCTTGTGGAAATACACCATTTAGTGGTCTTGGTATTTTTTGATCTATATCTATAGCTGGTGTCATAGTTGAACCATCAAATAACATCTTAGATGTAAATAAAGCAACACCGGGAGCTAATAAGTTTATAGCGACACCTGATATAGTATGATCTGCATCTAAACTAATTGTAGCTATAGCATGAATTAAAGCAAATAATCCACCTGCTAATCCACCTATTAAAAATGCCAACCACGGATTTCCAAATAAATAACCTGCAGCAGCGCCTGCAAAGGCACCTATAACCATCATACCTTCAAGCCCTATATTAACAATTCCTGAGTTTTCAGAGAATATTCCTCCTAAAGCTGTAAATATAAGGGGTGTAGAATACATAAGGGTTGTACTAAGTATAATTGCTAAATCTTGCATTATTTATTACCCCCTTGCGTTTTTTTCTTTTTAAATTTATTATAAGCAATTCTTAATGCACTACTTATAGCAATAAAGTAAACTATAGAACCTGTAACTATGTTTATTACTTCTGAAGGAGCTCCTATAGTTTGCATTTTAGTTCCTCCATATCTAAGGGCTCCAAATAATAATCCTGAGAATATTGTCCCCACTGGATTACTATTTGCTATAAGAGCAACGGCTATTCCGTCAAATCCAGTGCCTTCAGGAGCAGCTAATACTGTTATATTATGAGAGACACCCATAACCTGTATTGCTCCTGCAGCTCCGGCAAGCAAACCTGCTATTGCCATAGATTTAAATATAGATTTTTTTACATCTATACCTGCATATTCTGCACCAAACTTGTTATAACCAACACCTCTTAATTCAAATCCTAATGTAGTTTTAAATAATATATATGCTATTATTATTACTAGTATTATTGCTATTACAATACCCCAGTTTACCTTTGTAGCTGGACCTACTAATCCTTTTAACCAATTTATATCTATTTGTGCAGTTTCCAATATATCTTTAGATGCTTCACTATCACCTTTTCTAAACCACGGCTTCATTACTATATAGTTACTATAATAAAAAGCTATCCAGTTAAGCATTATTGTTGCTATAACCTCATTAACTCCAAATCTAGCTTTTAACCATCCAGCAAAACCGCCCCATATAGCACCTGCTAAACATCCAACTATAAGAGCTAAAGGTATATGGATTATTAAAGGAAGCGATACAGAATATCCTACTACTCCCGCTGCTAATGCGCCTATTATATACTGACCTTCTGCTCCTATATTAAATAATCCGGTTCTAAATGCAAATGCTATAGATAAACCCGTTAATATAAGAGGAGTAGACCTTATTATAGTCCAAGCCATATACTTAGGTCTGCCAAATATACCATCAAGCATAGCAATATAAGCTTCTATAGGGTTAAATCCTGCTATAGCAAGTACTATTGCTCCTACAATTAATCCTAGTATTATAGATATTAAAGAATAAACTATAGTATCATTTCTCAAAAATAACTTTTTATTTTTACCTAGAGTCCCACTATTATTACTCATGGCCTTCACCTCCTGCCATCATAAATCCTAATGTATTTTCATCAGCATCTTTAGCATCTACTATACCTACTATTTGACCTTCATATATAACTGCTATTTTATCTGATACATTCATTACTTCATCGAGTTCAAACGAAACCAATAATACTGCATTTCCAGCATCTCTTTGCTGAATTAGTGATTTATGAACAAACTCTATAGCTCCAACATCAAGACCTCTTGTCGGTTGAGTAGCTATAAGAAGTTGAGGTTTATTAGTAGCTTTTCTCGACGTCTCTATATTGTCAACTTCCCTAGCAATTATTATTTTTTGTTGATTACCCCCAGATAAAGATCTAGCCTTTAAACTAGAGTCAGTTGGTCTTACATCAAATCTTTCTATAAGATGGTTAGCATGTTCTCTTATAGCATCATTTTTTAATGTTCCATTTTTAGAAAATCTGTCTTTTTTGTAATTTTGAAGTACCATATTTTCTTCTACGGTAAAATCTAATATTAATCCTCTTTTTTGTCTATCTTCAGGTATATTCTTTACTCCATTTTCGAATATTTCTATAGGAGTCTTATTAATTAATTCTTGGCCATTAATCTTTATACTTCCATTATCAGCTTTTCTAAGCCCAGTTAAAACTTCTACTAGTTCTGACTGACCATTTCCATCAACTCCAGCTATACCTAAGATTTCTCCTGCTTTTACTTCTAAAGAGAAATTTCTTAAAGCCGGAACTTGTCTATTGTCCATAGCATTTAAGTTTTCTATTTTTAATACTATATCTTCTGGTTTTGATTCTTCTTTAGCAACCTTAAAAGTAACTTCTCTACCAACCATCATTGCGGCTAAATCATCTTCTGTTGTATCACTTACGTTTACTGTATCTATGTATTTACCTCTTCTTATTATAGTACAGTGATCCGCTGCAGCTTTTATTTCTTTTAACTTATGAGTTATAATTATTACTGATTTTCCTTCTTTTGTTAAGTTTCTTATTATTTGCATTAATTCGTTTATTTCTTGTGGAGTTAATACAGCTGTGGGCTCATCTAGTATAAGTATTTCAGCCCCCCTATAAAGTGCTTTAAGTATTTCAACTCTCTGTTGCATTCCAACGGATATATCTTCAACCTTAGCCATTGGATCAACATGAAGACCATATCTCTTAGATATATCCCTAACGTCTCCTATTGCCTTATCCATATTTAAGGCTCCCAGTCCCTTAGTTGGCTCCATACCTAATACTATATTTTGTGCAACTGTAAATGTATGAATTAACATGAAATGTTGATGAACCATTCCTATACCATTTTGTATAGCTACATTTGGGTTATCTATTTCAACCTTTTTACCTTTTATGTATACTTCTCCTGATGTTTGTTGGTATAAGCCATATAATATATTCATAAGAGTAGATTTACCTGCCCCATTTTCTCCTAAAAGGGCATGTACTTCTCCTTTGTGCACAGTCAAATCTATACTATCATTAGCTGTGAAATTACCGAATTTTTTAGTTATATTTTTCATTTCAACAACCTTTTGACTGTAATCTATATTTCTATTAATCGAAGTCATCACCTTACCTCCTTCTATATAATGAGTATTTTATATTATACTAAAATTTAATAACTATAACAAACTATTTAATTTAAAATTCTAGAAATTAACATTTTCAAAAAAACATTTTCCTATTTTAAATTCAATTTTGTAGATATTTATTATAATATATTTTTTTGCATTTTTAAATATCTTGTCGAAATTTCTGCATTTATTTTATTAAGTTACATTTCTAAATTATTATTTCCAATAAATATAAAAAATAAAGCCTATGTAATCACGGAATCTATTAGATTAATTTTATATATAGTTTAAAAAGAAAAATGTATAAATAATTAATGGCCTCCTTGTAAAGATTTTTGTAAGGAGGCCATTAATTATTTAATATCTTATTTATTTAGCGTTATCATATTCTGCTTTTGTTCCAGGTACTTTAACTTCTCCATTTCTAACTTTATCTGCTTCTTTATTTACATAATCTAATATATCTTTTGGTACATTTTTATCTGAAGTTGGAGCTAGTCCAACACCCTCTTCTTTCAATCCATATATAGTAGCCTTACCACCATTGAAGTTTCCTTCTTTTAAATCCTTAACAACATTATATACTGCTACGTCAACTCTCTTCATAGCTGAAGTTATAACATTATTTGGAGCTAAATCATTTTGATCTCTATCTACGCCTATTGCATATTTATTAGTTTCTTTTGCTGCTTCTATAGCTCCTGTTCCTACATTACCAGCTGCTGTAAATATGACATCGGCTCCATTTCCATACATTTGGTTAGCTATAGATTTGCCTTTTGCTGCATCTGTAAATGAGTTTGCAAATTGAACTAGTGATTTTGAATTTGGATTTGCAGTTTTTACACCATATTCATATCCATATCTAAATTTTTGTATAAGAGGGACATCCATTCCTCCTATAAATCCTACATTGTTTGTTTTTGTCATTTTACCAGCTATTAATCCAACTAAATATGATGCTTCTTGTTCATTAAATACTACGCAATTTACGTTTTCAGGTGTTTCTTGTCCTTCAGCTTCATAATTGTAGTCAATTATAGCAAATTCATTATCAGGATAATTTTCAGCAGCTTCTTTTACAGCTTCTGCCATTTTAAATCCAACACCTATTATTAAATCGTATTCTTCGTCTACTAAAGTCTCTAAGTTTGGAGCATAATCCGCATCTTGATTTGATTCTAGATATCTAACCTCTACAGCTAATTCCTTTTCTGCCCTTTGTAGTCCCTCCCAAGAAGATTGGTTAAATGATTGATCATTTACTCCACCAACGTCCGTAACCATACCTACTCTTAATATTTCTCCTGCTTTTTCATCTGCATTTCCCTTATTGTCTTTTCCACCATTTTGACATCCAGCCATTAGAGATGCAGATAAAACAAAAGCTGTCCCCAATGATAATATTTTTTTGAGTCTCATTAAGATACCTCCTCAAATATGTAATTTTTATATACGAATATATGGTTTGCATTATATGTTTTTTTATTCATATTTGTATTATCTTGGTTCTAAAGCAAACAAAAAAATCCTGGCATTATATGCTAGGATTTTTTATTATTATTTCATATTTTTATATTCTTCTTCATTAGTAGGAACCTTTATTTCCCCACTCTTTATCTTTGCTTCTTCACCTTTAACAAAGTCTAATACATCTGGAGCTACATTTTTATTTGTAGTTGGAGCTATACCAACACCATTTTCTTTTAATCCATAAATACTAGATTTACCGCCACTAAAATTATCATCTTTTAAATCTTTAACTGTGTCATATACTGCAGTATCAACTCTCTTCATTGCTGAAGTTATAACACTATCTGGGGCTAAATCATTTTGATCTCTATCAACACCTATTGCATATTTTTTTTGTTCTTTAGCTGCCTCTATAGCTCCTGTTCCTACGTTACCTGCTGCTGAGAATATTATATCAGAATCTTGAGAATACATTTGATTAGCTATAGATTTACCTTTTGCTGCATCTGTAAATGAATTTGCATATTGTATTGATACTTGTGTTTCAGGATTAGCAGCTTCTACTCCTGCCATATAACCATATTGGAATCTTTCTATAACTGGAGATTTCATTCCACCTATAAATCCAACATTATTAGTTTGACTCATTTTTCCAGCTATCAATCCAACTAAGTACGATGCTTCTTGCTCATTAAACAATATACAATTTATATTTGCTGGTATTTTTTTACCCTCTGCAGAATAATCATGATCTATTATAGCAAATTTTTGATCTGGATAATTTTCAGCAGCTTCAAGTATAGCATCTGCCATTTTGTATCCAACACCTATTATTAAATCATTTTCTCCATCTACTAAAGTTTCTATATTTGGAGCATAATCTGCATCTTGACTTGATTCTAAGTATTTAACGTCTACACCTAATTCTTTTTTGGCTTGTTGTAATCCTTCCCATGCTGATTGGTTAAATGATTGGTCATTTACTCCACCTACATCTGTAACCATAGCAACTTTTAAAGTTTCTTCTGTACCAGCAGTATTTTCTTCTGTTTTAGTACTACATCCAACTAATAAAGAACCTGCTACAATTGCAGATAAACCTACTGACAATAATTTTTTGAATTTCATATGTACCTCCCCATTTCTTATTTTCCAAAATATTCTATTAATATTTTACAGTAATATACTATTTTTAGCTATATATTTTCGAATTTTTTCTATTCAAAAACAACTCTTTCATCTTTAACACTTACATAAAATTAGGATGCCTTATAAATCAAGGCATCCTTTAAAAACCTAGCATCCAGTTTTTTCTTGAGATGCATATCCAGCTTTTCTTAATATATCAATTGCTATTTCAGATTTAGATTCATTTACTAAAACTATAGGTCCTGTGCATCCCATTCCACTTTCTGCGTATACTCCATTTTTCCATAAAACTCTAACAGCATCTTCTAAGTCCATTATATCTATACCAGATATTGAATATATAACTACTTCCTTTTCTGGGGGGCTAACATCCTCATTATCTTGAGCTTGTTTACTTTCCTTTTTAGTTATAGAGTTTATAATATCATTTAATTTTGCTTTTTTGGCATTGTCAAATTCAAACTTAGAAACACTAGTTATATCACCTTTAACTATGTCATAAGCATATTTAATTGCATTTGCCACAACTGGAGTACCCGATGCCCTCGATAATATAAGTATATTTCTATTATAATTTTCTCCTATACCAGGACCATATCCATATCCCATGGCTTCATAATCTCCACCTGTATTAAAAGAAGAAAACACTTTCATAAATATATTACCACTTAATGTATCTGTAACCATAACGTCAGCAGCGCCTGCTAATAAGTCATTTCCTCTCATTACACATCCGCCATCTGCTCTTATAGACTCCGCAAAACTTATATCATATCCATTTTCTTTTAGTTGTTTTAGTGCTCTTTCAACTTGTCTTGCACCATCTACATTTAATATACCTACCTTAGGATTTTGTATTCCTATAGATTTAGCAGCTATTATTCCATATATAGAGTTTTTTAACATAGCTTCTATTCTGTTAGTTCCTGAAGTTCCTGTGGTAGTTGCAAGTATCATTTCAGTTCCTCTAGACGGTGTTACAACTCTACCTACCGTAGACACTCCTATAGGAAAATTGTAATGCATCGTTACACAAGCATCTAGATATCCTGAATCCAATAGCTCTTCCATCTTCTTATGCATTTCTTCTTCGTTTTGAACCTCAACTACTTCTAATTCAGTTTCTACCTTTGGTCCTATTAAAACTATGTCAAATTGAGAAGATTTAGCTAAATGTGCTCCATTTACTAAATTTGAAACTCCATGTTCACTCCCCAAAGTAGTTAATCCGATTCTTACCTTTTTTCCAAATTCACCACTTTCAATGGCATTAGCTATTTCCAAGAAGGTATCTGCAATTGCTCTATTTGCAGCATTATTTTTAGTCATACAACTCACCCCTTACTCTTCTAACATATCTAATGCTAATTTCTTCATTGCTTGTGCTATCATTTTCTTTATTTCATCTTTAGATGCTCCACCTTCATTTTCAGCTAATCCATTATTTCTTTCAACTACAAAAGATACCCCATCAAATAAGTTAGTCATACGTCCTAAGAATAAACTTCCTTTTCCTACTATCATAGCTCTATTATCTTTTCCACTAGTTAAATCTTCTATAGCAAATCCTGCATATGGAACTCCTGATGGGATATGACCTTGTGTAGGGGCCCATCCTGGAAGACCATGTTTCTCAACAAAATTAGATAATTCAGACCTTTGTAAATCTCCTCTTTTAACTGCTAAAGCCCCTATCATCTTATAGTTAGCTTCAGGTACATCTCCAGCTCCTGCAGGTTTAGTTATGTCTGGATTTTGCATTTCTACAGAATATTTATCTACATCAGTTATTTTAAGTCCAGCTCTATCTATTCCATTTGTTATTAAAGCTGTCATTACAGCTTGTGGAGAAGACCCTGTACCAACAGTATGTCTTCCTACTAGATCTGTTCTTATTACAGGATTTACTCCATCATTTTTAGATACTAATACAGCAAATCCCCCTAATACATCTTCAAGAACTGGCATACCTTTCTTAATGTGGTCCCTTGCATTCATCCCTAATTTAGCTGTAGCTCCACCAGCAACTACCATTACATTTTCATATATTCCTGATTGCACAAGTGCTGCAGCTTGTATTAATGCATGAGTAGGCGCTGCACAGAAACCTCTTGTATCTGAGCCTGTTGCATTATTTAGTCCTACCATTTCAGCTATAGATTTTGCAAAATTTCCTCCACCTCTTTGATTGATATCTCCGCAGGCTTCTTCTGAACACTCTATTACATATTCTATACTTAATGGATCTACACCAGCTTTTTTTACTAGATGCATAGCAGATAAAACTCCAGATGCTTTTACTACTAAATTTTCAAACATAGTATGTGCATTTAAGTTAATGTCTATATCATGGGCTCTTTTTACACAACCTACCAGTTGCTTATTGTGGTATAGTCCCTCTGCTATATGTTCATCAACTAACTTTGCTATTTCGTCTATACTATCTCCCTTTAATTTTGTATAGTACGGAGCAAATACATCATAATTTGATTCCATTTTAGGTTTTACTTCATTTATAAAGTTCTCAGATAACTTAACTAAATCAAATGCATCTGACATTTGCATAAGTGCTATAAATTCATCTTGAGGCATTATTTCTCCAAATTTTCCGTCTCTTGATCCTTCTATCTTCTTATCAAACCAAGGCATTTGATGTTTTCTTAATTCCTCTGGCTTTATATTTCCTATGTATACCTGATTTGGTAAATAATTAACTACTTCTTCATAGCTTCTTATGTGATTTTCAACTTCTTTTAATAGTTCTGAATTAGGATTAGTCATTTTCTCCATACTACAAGTACTTCCATTATGTACTATCATGTCTGGAGTATGTACTAATATGTAGCTAGCTCCCTTTAAAACTGGATAAGTCATACTCTGCACCCCCAATAAGTTTTTAAAAGTGTTATATATTATAATAGATGGGCAAAAGCCCATCTATTTTATTGATTTTCAAATACTGTTTGACCATCCACTTCAGTAGTTAAAGCTTTTAATGCATTTTCTACTAATTTTCTTCTCAATGATTTTTCTTCCTTAGCATCTACTGATGGGTTTCCTAATGGATGAGGTATAGCTATTGTTGGAACTATTCTATTAGCCCCAACTGTTAATGATATTGGAACTACAGTACACATGTGAACCACAGGTATACCAACTCTTTCTATCTCTTTTACCATCGTTGCACCGCAACGCGTACAAGTGCCTCATGTAGAAGTTAATATAACTGCATCTACACCAGCTTCTTTTAATTCTTTACCTATTTCAGCCGCATACTTTTTAGCACTTGCAACAGCTGTACCGTTACCAACAGTTGCATAGTAGAATTCATGTAATTTTGCTATCTTACCTTCCTTCTCCATATCTCTTAATACATCAACAGGTAATACCCTGTCAGCATCTAGGTTTGCATAAACTGGGTCATATCCACCATGAGCTGTTTCATGAGTTTCTTCTGTTAAATCCTCAAAACCAGCTAAGCTATACTTTCCATATTTTGAAGCTGATGAAGACTCTATTCTATCTGGATTTCCTTTTGGAACTATTCCTCCAGAAGTAACTAAAGCTATTTTAGCTTTTGATAGATCTATAACAGCTGGGTTTGGTTCAACTCTATCAAAATCTGGCATTGGATATTCAGTAACAAAATTTTCACCCTTTATTTTCTTTACTAGCATATCAACAGCTCTTTGAGAACCTCTCTTGTCTGAGAAGAAGTTCTTTCTTATTCCTCTAGCCATGTACCCTTCTTCTTCAGGTGATCCTATTTCTTCATTTTTAGTTAATTTCAATGCAAATTTAGCTACTGCTGGAAGAGCTTTTCTCATCCCAGCTGCAGAGTCCGATGTTTGCACTATATATATGTCTTTCTTAAACATATCTGCCCCTGGATTTTCTATATACATTCCAGTTAATACAGGTATATTTAATTCATCTTTAACAGCTTTAGTTATAGTACCAGCTGCAACTCCGTATCTACCTGCATTAAAGGCTGGTCCTGCTATAAATAATTCAGGATTAAACTGTTTTATCATCGCTAATACTTCTTCAGTAGCGCTTTCTAAGTTTTCATTAAAATATGTGTCACCACATACTATTGCAGCTACTACTTCAGCATTATCCCCTAATAATTGATTTAATTGTTTACTTATTGGAGGTAGCTCATTAGCTACATGTGGCTTAGTATCAGCCTTTTCTTCTCCACCTATCCCAGCAAAAAACTGATTTATATAGTGAACTACTCTTAACTTCTCCATAAAATTCCCCCCTTTCGACTTTCCATTAGTCGTTGAACTTACAGAATTGGCCTCTTATATTTCTCATTTCATCTAATATAGCATCAACATCTAATACCATTTCCATCATACCGATTTGCTCATCATATACACCTGGATCAAATATATCTTTCATTTCAGGTTCTACAACATGGAACACTCTTAATCCTAATTCTACTCCAGCTAACGGTCCTGCAAAAGTTGGATCTCCTGCAGTAACTGTTTCAGCTGCTAGACCAGCAGCTTCAGCTTCAGATGCACCTAGAATAACCACTAAGTTTTCTGCACTAAATTTGTCAGTAAACTCTTTAACTCTTTTTTGGTTTTCTAAGTCCATAGCCCCTGCAGCAGTTCAGACAAAGCATTCTGTTGAAGAAAAAACTACTTCAGCTCCATCTACAGTTTTTATACATTCTTCTATTGCAGGTCCCGGAATACCGTCACGGTCCCCAATTATTATGATCTTTTTATTCTCTAATAAGCTCATAACTATATCCTCCTCTTAAAATTTTTATATGTTTGTTGAATTAGAATCCTTTAGTAGTTAAATATCCGAATCCTGTTTCATTTGTAGCGCCAGTTATAGCTTGTATTTCTACTTCTATACTTCCATCTTCTCTTAAACTTCCAGCAAATCCCCCAGCTATAACATCTACTACACCTATATGTCCTATGATTTTATCCATTTTTGGAAGAACTACTACTTCATTTGCATTACCGCCTGTAACAACAGCGTCTGCTCTAAGATCGGCATCTGCTAATGATTGAGAAGCCCCATCTCTACCAGCATATTCATCTGTAACTATAACAGTTTTTATATCTTCCATTTCTATTTTTTTGCAGTTCATTATAAGGTCAGTATCTGGATTACCAAAACCTTCTTGAGAAATTATAACTGCATCTAATCCTAAATACTTACATAACTTAGCAGTCCAGTTAGAAGATCTTTCCTTATCAGCTAAGTAAACATTTTCATTAGTTATAATAACACCAACGAAATTATAATCTTTTCCATGTCCTTCATATAAATCTTCTACTACAGAGTTGTTTAAATGAACATATGTTGGGTTTTTATCACAAGCAGAAACACAGTTGCCGCTTACTATTGCACCATCCATTAATTCACTTGGATATAATAAAGTTGGAACTATTTGCTTAGCATCTACTCCATAAACATATGTATCATGTAATAGCCCTTGAGTTTGTAACATATAAACATATCCAACTTTAGGAAGCTCTGGATATTCTTTTATAGATTCCATTAAAGGCTTAGTTTCATAAACTTTAATTTCATCTGGATTAACATTTCTACCAGCTTCTCCTAGATATCTAGCAGCTTTAAATCCTACCATTCTAACAGCTTTTTCATGTTCATGTTGTTTTAATTCATCAAGTGGCTCAGCTATTACCACTACATTATGTAGTTTAGAAAATGGAGTATAGTCAGCACCTGGTCCAGTCATATCTACTATACCTTCTTGGAAACCAACTATTTTACCAGTAGTTACAACAGCCATTCCTTTTAATGCATGAGTTCTACCTTCTCCTACTGTATCAACCTTAGAAAGTATTCCTGGGAATATTCCCCCCTTACCTTCTACTTTTACTCTTGGTTCTACAACGTCTTTAACAGGAGTTATTCTTATACTTTCTCCTGGATGAGCTAATTCTATATCTATTGACTTTATACGCTCATCTCCACCAATCTCCCTTATCATTTCTTCTTTATTGATATATAAAACGCCACTTTCAATTTTAGTCACATCAGCGAATTGTACATCATTTATGAAGATCTTACCTAATTCAAGACGCATGTGGTGCACCCCCTAATATTTATTTAAAAGTTAAGAATCAAATAATCCTCAACTCTTACAACTTAAATGACTATATGTGTTTCTTTATCATTTCTTCTACTCTAGATTTACTAGCATCTTCTTTAGTTACTTCATCTATTTTTTGGCCTTCTTTATATATAGCTATTGTAGGTAATCCCAAAACCTTTTGTTGTATAGCTAATCTTCTAGCTTTAGTTGTATCTAATTTACAGAATTTAAGTTTATCACCATATTCGCCTTCTAATTGTTCTATATCTGGCATTAAAGCCTTACATGGTTCACAACCTTCACTCCAAAAGTCAACTAAAACTACTCCATCAGCTTTTAATACTTCACCTTCAAAAATTTCTTTATCAAGTATTACCATATTAAAATACCCCCTTTAATATTAATGTTCAAATTTAGAATCTATATATCTTTCTGCTGCTATAACGGCTATTGCACCGTCAGCAGTAGCAGTAACTACCTGTCTTAAAGATTTTTCTCTACAATCCCCCGCTGCAAATACTCCTGGTATATTTGTTCTCATTTCTGAATCAGTTATTATATATCCTTGTTTATTTACAGTTAATTTATCCTTAAATAAATCAGTTTGTGGTAAGTATCCTACAAATACGAATAACCCCATTGTTCCATCATTTTCATCAGCTTGATACTCAAAGATTTCGCCTGTCTTAGTATTTTCAAATACTATAGACTCAAGTATTCCATCTCCCTTTATTTCTTTAACACCTGTATCAAACCAAATATCTATTTTAGGATTTTTTCTAGCTTTTTCTTCTATAGACTTAGCGCATCTTAATTCATCTCTTCTATGTACTATTGTTACCTTTCTGGCAAACTTAGTTAAAAACATACCTTCTTCAACTGCAGTGTCTCCACCACCTATAGCAAACACTTCAAAGTCCGTGAAGAAGTCTCCATCACAAGTAGCACAATATGATACTCCCTTACCTGTTAACTCTTTTTCGCCTGGAGCTCCTAATTTTCTTGGACTAGCACCAGTAGCTATTAGTATAGCCTTAGCTTTGTATTCCCCTTTTTCACCTTTTAAAACTTTTATGTCTGATTCTAGGTCTGTGTCTAGTATAGTGTCTTTTACCATATCTGCACCAAATTCTCTACATTGTTCAACCATTCTAGCTATTAAACTTGGCCCTGTAGCATTTGGTATAGATCCAGGGTAGTTTGCAACTTCTTCAGTTGTAACTATTTGACCACCATTTTTGTCTTTCTCTATTATTAGCGTCTTCATTTTAGCTCTTGCTCCATAAAGACCTGCTGATAAACCAGCGGGACCTGCACCTATGATTATTAAATCATATACATTTTCCATATCCATAATACCCCTCCTTTTTATATTACATACTCTATTCTTTCTATTGTATTTTTGAATATATCAAGGTCAACTACCTGGAAGTCTTCTATTATATTTAAAGGCCATTTTGGTGTATCAAAATTTCCTCTAAATTTTGTAGCTGTATTTAAGGCTTCTTCTATCAACATTACAGAATTCATATCTAATTTTTTGTCATATTTTAATATTATAGTTCTATATGGAGTTTCATTTGGTTTAACACTTCCATAAAGCGGATGAGATAGTAATCTATATCCAGAGTGTATATAATCTCTACATTTTTTAAGTATACCAATATAATCTTCATCTAAAAATTCAATGTTTTTATTTAAATTACTATCTCTAACAAGAGGATTGTTTGTTAATATCAGCAATTATAACACTTCACTTTCTCTTAAGTTGTTTTTTGTAATAAAAAACAGGGAAAACAAATACCCCAATTTGTTTTCCCTGTTGATTCCAGGGTTCTGTCCAGATATAGTCTTTTTGCCTGAAAATTTCACTTAATTTCTTGGGAGGAATTAAGTTTGTCCCTTCGGCGGCCTATTGGCTCTCTTCTATATCCTTCTTTCAGACTCTTTATACTTTTCTAAATTTTCTATACCATTATTATACATTCTAGGAAAACGTTATTCAATCCTTTTTTGTTAATTTTTTATTAATTTTTACAATCTAAAGGCTACATTTCATTTTATTATAATTAGTTAACATTTATGACTTAATTTAATTATTTTTCATGTACTAAATATACTTTCTACTTCTATATAAGATATCCTTCTAAAATATTATGACATGTTTTTACATAAAAACACCCTTATAATTATAGGTTATAAGGGTTGATTGTTATAAATTTAGTTTTTTTGTTACTTCATGTAGAATATTCCCATTACTCCAGGGCCTGCGTGAGTTCCTATAGATGTTCCTACATCTAATATAACTATATCTTTCGGATTTATCTCTTTTTGTATCATTTCTTTTAATTTTATCAATTCGTCTTTATTATCTCCATGACCAATGCCTATTGTTTTATCACTGAGGTTTGTTCCACCTCTTTCTTTAACTAACTCAACCATTTTGGATATGACATTCTTTTTTCCCCTAACCTGGGCTATATTTGTAACTAATCCATCTCTTACTTCTAGTATAGGTTTTATGTTAAGCATAGTTCCTATTGCAGCCTTAGTAGAAGATATTCTTCCACCTTTTTGTAGATATTCAAGTGTATCTACGGAAAATATTACATCCATTTTATCTTTCATTATTTGTAGTTGGTTTAATATATCTTCTATATTTTTACCTTCCTTAGCCATTTTAGCAGCTTGAACAACTTGCATACCAGCTCCATAAGAAAAGTTCATAGTATCAAAAGTATATATATCTCCATCTATATCGTTTTTAGCCATAATCCCAGACTGATAAGTTCCAGATGCTGCAGATGATCCTCCAACATATAAGATTGTTTTTCCATCTTTTATGTGTTTATCAAATACCTCTTTAAACTGTATATATGTAGCTTGAGAAGTTTTAGGTACAACTTTTTCAGTTCTAAGTTTTGTATAAAATTCATTTATAGATATATCTATCCCATCTCTGTATTCTTTTCCGTCGATTATAATTGTTAGAGGAACGATATCTATATCATATTCTTCTATTAAAGTTTTCGGTATGTCTGATAGACTATCACATACAACTTTTATATTACTCATTATACAATCTCCCTCTATATATTAAATATATATTCACCACTTAATAATTTTATCCTGTTATCTCATACTAGGATAATCTAGTTGCCTTAATGCTTCATATACTACTATAGCTACTGAGTTAGATAAATTTAGTGATCTTGCTCTCTCTATGTTTAACATAGGTATTCTTATACAGGTATCTAAATTTGCATTTATTAAATCTTCAGGAAGTCCCTTTGTTTCTTTTCCAAATACTAAGAAACAATTATCCTCATACTCCACATCTGAATGAGCTTGTTTTACCTTAGTAGTTCCATAGAAAAACTTGCTATTTGGATTTTTTTGTCTTAATTCATCAAAACTATCATAGTATTGTATGTCTACTAAGTCTAAGTAATCTAAACCAGATCTTTTTAAATATTTATCATCCATAGAAAATCCCAATGGTCTAACTAAATGCAGTTTTGATTTAGTAGCTGCACAAGTTCTTATTATATTCCCCGTATTTTGAGGTATTTCAGGTTCTACAAGCACTATATTTAAAGCCATATTATTCCTCCTTATTTTATGTATCTAAATACAAAAGGTCTTTTTATATCAATTGCTTTTTTAGGACAAAGTTCATGACAACAATAACATCTTATGCACGAATTTAAATTTATATCGGGTCCTTTATCATTCATATCTATAGTTTTGGCAGGACAAACTCTTGCACATTCTCCACATTTAACACAATCCTTATATCTTATGGCAGGTTTTGGAGTAAAAAATAGTGTCACATATTGTTCAAGTATTTTAGGAATTTTACCTTTAAAAAAGTTTATATTTCTATTTTTAGGAATTTTATAATCTTTTATTATTTTATCTTCGAGTTTCTCACCAACTATAATTATATCAGAGAAATCTTCTTTTAAAAGTTTTCTTTCTAAACTTCTTTGTACGGTAGGAACAGTTCTTGGATCCAAATTTATTATTTTACATCCAACTACATCTAAAGCATATGGATTAGACGAACCTATAAGCAACCCTACTTTTCTAGGTATTCCAGCTGACGGCCCTTCGCCTTCCATACCTATTATTCCATCCATTATTGTTAATGTAGGTTTTACATATTCGCATATATCTACCAATGCATCAGTAAAATCCTTTAGATCTGGCATTTTAAAGTGATATTCAGCCTTTGCCATTCCAGGTATTACTCCAAATAAGTTTTTGACTCCGCCAGTGTAGGTAGCCATGACATGTGTTTTAAGTTTACAAAGAGATATAACATGATCTACATCTTCTACAGGTTTTATTACAGTTAGGTATTTTAGTATTTTACCTTCTTTATTTTCAACCTTTGCTTCAGATATATCGTAATTTAACTTAATATTTAATTCGTTTGCTATTTCCTCAATTCCACAAGCTTTATATATTCCATTTAGAATCCTTTCTGTATAAGGCCCTCCAGGACTATCTCCTACTATAACTTCACAATCCAACTTTAAAAGTTCTTCTGCTAACGCTTTTAAAACTAATGGATGTGTAGTCGTAGCTTCTTCAGGTCTTTTTTTCATTAAAAGATTCAATTTTATTAAAACTTTACTTCCTCTTTTTATGTATTTTTCAAGGCCTCCTATATCTTCAATCATTTTATTAAATGAAGTTTTAATATCTTCATATATATAATCACTACATTCTCTTATGGAAACTGTCTTCATTTTATCCCCCTATATATTTAATAATTTATTCAAAGCCCTTGCTACTCCGCTTTCTGTATTTTTATCAGTAATATAGTTTGCCTTTTCTTTTACTAAATTCTCTGCATTTCCCATAGCTACACCCATACCAGCATATTCTATCATACCCAAATCATTATAGTTATCACCAAAAGTTATTATTTCTTCTCTCTTTATTCCTAAAAATTCTGCAAGTCTTTTAACTGCATGTCCTTTGTTTACACCTTTATTCATTATTTCTATATTAGTGTGCCAAGAGCTGCATATTTCTATATTATCAATATGTTTTAGTTCCTCTTTTATTTCTTGCAATAAAGCCATATTTTCATCTTCTATAATTATAACCTTTAATATATCTTTGTCTTTTATAACTTCTTTTATATTGTTATCTATAATTATATTTATTTTCATATCTTCTGACGCAGATTGATTAAACTTATAATATCTTAAAGAAGAGTGAGTTAATTCCTTACAAAACAATGAATCAGCAGTATAAAACTGATAAAACAAATCATACTTATCCAATATATCTATTATTTTTGTGCAAGTATTATATTCTATCTTATCTTCATATATAACATGTCCTGTATGTTCTTCTTTTATAATTGCTCCATTACAAGCTATTATTGGAGTATCTATTCCGAGAAGTTTTGCATAATTTCTAGCTGATGTATATATTCTTCCAGTAGCTATAGCTACTTTTATACCTTTATCTATGGCCTTTTTTAAAGCTTCTTTATTTTCTTCACTTATTTCGTGATGATCGCTAAGTAAAGTTCCATCCATATCTGTAACTATTAATTTATAATCCATATAATACCACCTCATGTTTTCTATACATTTAAATTTCTATTTTAATATAAAATCAAATAAAAAACAATTAATCTCCTATCCTCAAATTTAGAAATAGGAGATTAATTTCTTTAATTTTATTTACCTTTTAGTATTATTTTATCTTTAGGTGGATAATAACTTTCTCCAATAAGCTCTTTTTTAGTTATTTTTCCATTTTCATTATAAATTCTATAAGTGTTTATTCTATATCCTAATCTTCCCTTTTCTTTTATTACTTCTTCTCCTTTAGGAATATTTTCATCAGTTTCAAATACTACTTTGTTAGGTATAGTTTTGGTAATATCCGTAATTATTCTAATATCCATTTTATCATTTAAATTTCCATATATAGTGGATATAACTTTATTTTTTTCTACTATATTTTCTACATACACTGGATGAGTATAATTATTTTTAAACTTTAAATCTATCCTGCCATATACTAAAGTAGCATCTCTTCCTTTTTCAATATAAGCACTAGGTATTGAATGATTTCTAACTTGTGTTATTTGTAATCCTGAATATAATACAGAATTATATAGTGTAGATGATACTTGACAAACTCCACCTGCTATACCATCCTCTAATTCTCCATTTATTATAATGGGAGCTTCCTTAAATCCTTGTTTTTTGCCTCTTTTTCCTGTCAAATTATTAAATGAAAATTCTTCTCCAGGATTTAAAAGTATTCCATTTACCTTGTATGTTCCTAATTTTATATTATAAGATCTACCTTCTACTTTATTATTAAATTTAGTTTCAAATCTGCCTAAAACTGTATTTATTTGAGATAGATAATTGCTAGTTATATTCGGCTTTATTGTATCTACAGGAATTATTATATCTTCATAACTTCTAGAATTTAAGTTATTGACTATTACTTTTTCTAAATCATTTGATTTTATCTCTGTTCCATCAATATGTGGGGTTATATTTATAGCTCCATTTCTAGTTTTTAGTTTTGCATTTACTGAATCTTTATTTATATTTTGTTTTAAATTATCTATATAATTCTTTAATTTATCTTCATCATATTTACTAGTTAAATTTATTACTTCCTTTGACTTTCTATTTAAATCCCAAATCTTCTTTATATTAGCTACATAACTATTATCTCTACCTATGTTATATGCTTTTTCTATATTTTTTTGTATTTCATAGTTATAATTTATATCTTTTGAGTTAAATGTAAATGCCTTATTTTCATATATCAAATTTATTTGTCTATTTTCATTATAATTATCTAATTTTTGTAAAGCCTCATCTTTAGTTAGTCCGCCAACATTTATATTTTCTATATATACATTTTTATATATTTTATCAGTACTGTTATAGCCATAACTATATATATTAAAACTGGATAATAGTATACCAATTGTAAAAACTACTATAATTATTGACTTTTTCATGAAGATCCAGCTCCTTTTTTATAGTAATTGCAATATTCTTTTATAGGACATATACTACACTCTGGATTTCTAGCTTTACATATTTTTCTCCCATGAAATATAAATAAATGATGTGTCCTAGACCACCTGTTTTTAGGTATAGATTTCATAAGTTCAAATTCAGTTTTTTCAGGATTTGTTGTTTTTACAATACCTACTCTATTTGTAACTCTAAATACATGGGTATCTACAGCTATAGCATCTTGACCAAAAGCATTACTTAAAACCACATTAGCTGTTTTTCTTCCTACTCCAGCAAGTTTGGTAAGTTCCTCCATAGTATTAGGAACTTTTCCATTATATTTTTCTAATATAGCTTTAGCCGTGCTTATTATTTTTTGTGATTTACTTTTATATAAGCCACAACTTCTTATCATATTTTCTAATTCTTCTATATCTATATTCGCAAAATCTTTAGGTGTATTGTATTTTTTAAAAAGCTCATTTGTAATCTTATTTACCCTAACATCTGTGCATTGAGCTGATAAAATTGTAGCTATTAATAGTTCAAATGGTGTTTTATAGTTTAATTCGCACTCTGCGTTTGGATAAGTTTCTTCTAATATATCTAGTATATTATTTATATTTTTCATAAGTTTTCCCCCTATAAAGTTTCTCTTACAACATCTATTATTTCAATCCTACTATCATTGTCTATAAAATCTATTATTTTATCTATAGTTTCATTAACTAATTTAGAAGAATTAGACAAAGTACATAATCCTATTATACTTTTTTGCCATTTATCATGCTCTCCTATCTCACAAATAGATATATTAAACCTATTTTTAAGTCTTTCTATTATACTTTTTATAACATGCCTTTTTTCTTTTAGAGAATTTGCATTATATATGATTAGTTCAATTTCGCAGCTTCCTATTATCATATTTATCCTCCAAACGCTTTTGTAAAACATTTTATATTTATAGTATTTAACATAGCCATATAATTTATTTACTTCAAAAAAAGAAAAAATAGCTCATAAGAGCTATTTTTACAAATTTTAATTAAGATTTAGTCATTTCATGGTATTTAACTAATTTTTCTATAACTAATTCCTTTATTTCATTAAATGATTTTCCAGTTAATATTTCTACAGCTTCTTCTATTCTATCTATTGGATATATGTGGAATTTACCACTATCTATAGCTTCTTGAACTTCATCTATTAATACTAAGTTTTGTAAGTTATTTTTTGGAAGTATTACTCCTTGATCTCCAGTTAATCCATTTCGCTTACAAATAGAATAAAATCCTTCTATTTTTTCTGTTACTCCACCGACTACTTGAATATCTCCTTTTTGATTTATAGACCCTGTAGCTGCTATATTTTGTTTTATAGGAACTCCACTTAACGATGAAAGTAGGGCATATAATTCTGCACCTGATGCGCTATCTCCATCTACACCTCCATAATTTTGTTCAAAGCATATATGAGAAGTTAAAGATATAGGGCATTTTTCAGAGAAATTTTCTGATATATATCCTTCAAGTATTAATACTCCTTTGCTGTGTATAGGACCACTCATATCAACTTCTCTTTCAATATTTATTATGCCTGAACTACCAGGACTTGTAGTAACACTTATTACTGATGGTCTACCAAATGAATATTCTCCCATATTTAAAACTGATAATCCGTTTATAACTCCTACCCTTTCACCTTGAGTTGATAATAATATAAACCCTTTTTTAAATGACTCATCTATTCTCTTTTCCCATTTATTAAGTCTATTCCATCTTTCATATATAGCTTCTTTTACATCTTCTTTATCTACAAATTCTCCTTTTCTAATACTTGCAAATGCATTAGCTTCTACTATTATTTCAACTATTTTATTGAATTTTGTAGATAGTTTATTATTATCCCCTAATATTCTAGAACTATATTTTAATAGAGATTCAACAGCATCATATGTGAAGTGTTTTAAATTGTTTTTATTACAATATGACGCTACGAACATTGCTACTCCTAACTTATTATCATCAGTTTTATTCATATCGCTTTCAAAATCTACAAGTATTTTAAAATACTTATTAAATTCACTATCATATCTATAAAGAGAATTATATAGATAGCCATTTCCAATTAGTATAACCTTCATGTCAATAGGTATAGCTTCAGGCTTTACTCCAGTTAGTGTATCTATTGTTATTTTTTTTGATTGAATAGTTCTTTTTAACATATCCCAAGATATAGGATATCTTAAAATTTGATCTGCATATAAAACTAAATACCCTCCATTAGCTTTGTGTACTGCTCCTGGTATTATCTTAGTAAAATCTGTTTTTAGAGATCCATTATATGTGTCATACTCTACCTTGCCAAATAAGTTACTTGGGCTAGGATTTATTTCTACTATTACTGGTGCCGAAGAGCTACTTCTATCTGCTCCATTATCTACAAATAAATTTACTTTATATCTTGTGAAATGGTTTTTATCATATTTATCTTTTAAGTCTTCTTCATCCATATAAAATAAGTATATATACTCTAATACATCATCTCTTAAATAATTTATATATTCCTTAACTCTTGGATCTTCTCCATATTTATTCATCATAGTTTCTATGTGAGGGTCTACTATATACGTCCCTATTTGCTCTTCTAAATCTAATATGGCTTCTTTAGCTTCTTCTTCTAAATCTTTTACTTTATATACTAATTGTATAGATATGTTTTCTAATTCTCTCTTTACTTTATAAAACTCTTCACTTGTAGTATCTATGTCTTCATCTATTGGAGTAAACACCATACCTATTTTACTATTTTTAAGTTTAAACCCTTTTTCTTCTCCATACTTTTTAATTTGCTGAATTAAAGATTCTTTTTCTATTTCATATTCATCTATTATCTGATTTTTTCCTATTTCAAATTCTTCACTTTCAAATGCTGCTCTCAGTTCATCTAACAATGTTTCAATTAATTTTTCCATATCTTTTGTAAATACTTTACCCATACCTTTTTCAAAAGATAAGGCTATAGGTTCTCTTGGACTTTCAAAATTATGCACATAACACCAATCTTTATGATCTTGTTTATCTTCTGCATATTGGTTTAATACACCTAAAGCATAAGTAGTTTTGCCAGTTCCTGATTCTCCAGCTAAGTATATATTATAAGCAGGGTCTTCTATTTTTAAGCCAAATTCCATAGCCTTTGTAGCTTCCTTTTGACCTAATATACCTTCTAATGAAGTTAATTCAGCAGTAGTATTATATTTTTTCATAATATCCCCTCCTTTTTATGATTTATACATACTATGTATGAGGGCATGTCAATGTTAGTAAAAATTTTAAAAATTCACTTTGTTCATGTTATAGGTAGGAAATTTAAAAAAGTCTTCTAATTATATTAATCAGAAGACTTTTTTATAAAATCCATATTTCTAATTATTATTTTTTTCCCTCTCCAGCTAAAAGATCTATCTCCATATTTTCTTTTAAATTCTTTATTTGATATATCCTTTAATTCATTGTAATCTAAATTATATATCAAATTTTCTTTAAACTCGGTTATGTTAGTAATTTTTTTATTCTTATTATGAGGACATACATCTTGACATATATCACATCCAAATACTTTTTCATTATTCTTTAATATATTTATTTCTTCTTCTAGTAAATCTTCTTTTTTTTGAGTTAAAAAGGATATACACCTTTTGGGATTTATTTCAAAATTTCCTAATATTGCGTTTCCTGGGCACATCTTCACACATTTACCGCATTTTATACAAGTTTCATCTAATGGTTTATCATATTCATAGAAATTATGATTACTTATTATATATCCTATGAAAATATAAGATCCGTACTCATCATTTATTATATTATTATTCACTCCAAAATAACCTATTCCAGATAAATAAGCGAGATATCTATCTACCAAAGGACCTGTATCTGTATAGTACATATACTCAAATCCATCTACCTTATTTTCTACAAACTTACATATACTTTCTAGTTTATCTTTTACTACTACATGATAATCCTTTCCATATGTATATTTAGATATATTAGATCTTTCCATGTCTAACGAATAATATGGAAATAAACATACAATAATTGAATTTGCATTGTCCATAGTAATCCTTGGATCTACCCTTTTTTCTATATTTTCTTCTTCAAAACCTGTATAGTATCCATTTCTAATTCTTTCTTTTAAAATCTCCCTTAGTTCATCAAATGGTTCTGCTTTTATTACTCCAACATAATCTATACCTATAGATTTACAATAATCTTTTATTTTATACTTGTCCATAATTTGCCCTTTCTTTAATTTATTTTTAGGTCTATAATATTTAAGGTACAAGGATGGTGATAGTATGGTTAAGATAATAGTACCTGGAAGACCTATTAGTAAGTCAAATTTTAAGCTACACAATATTCATGGTCAATCGTGGATGCCTATGAAAGGTAAACATTCAAAATATATAGCTTATGAAAATATGATAGCCGGGTATATAAATCAGCAATATCAAGGGCCACAAATTGAAGAAAATCTTATAACTATCTTGAAGTTATATTTTCCAAACAAGAAAATGGGGGATTTACATAATTATCCTAAAAGTATATGCGATGGCATAGAAAAAAGCGGAATAATTGTAAATGATAAACAACTAAAACCTGTTTTATTATTTGACTATATAGATAAAGATAACCCTAGAGTTGAAATAGAACTTTACCCAATTTCTAAATACAGTGTTAATTACCAAATTGTTGAAAATAAATAAAAATTCGCGTTGCTCAAGCTTATCAGTTGAACATAATAAAAACAGGGGTATCCCCCTGTTTTTATTATGTTTATTTATCTAAAACTTTAGACACGTCTTTTAACATTTCTCTTATAGGAAGTTGGTATGGACATTTAGTTTCACAGAATCCACATTCTTCACAGTCCTTAGCCTTTTTATCTAATCCTGAATATCTTTCATTAGCCCAATCATGTAGATTATATCTAGTGTAATATCCTTCTATTAAGAAGTTCATAGGTATGTTTATACCTACAGGGCAAGGCATACAATATTCACATCTCCTACAAAATCTATTTCCCAAAGAATCCCTTATTTCATCTATTTTTCTTAGATCTTCATCATTTAAATTTAAATCTTCAAGAACTGATACATTATCCAAAACCTGTTCTACGCTATCCATGCCAGGTATAGCTACATTTATATAATCTTTAGATAAAATATATTTAATAGCTAGTTTCCCATCTCTTATAGCTCCACCAGCTAAAGGCTTCATTACTATTATACCTATATTTTTTTCATGGGCTTTTTTAAAAGTTTCATCAGCCTGATTCTCCACTATATTATATGGAAATTGTATCGTCTCAAATTTATCACTTTCTATTGCTTTTTCTATAACGTCTAAACTATGGCTAGTTATACCTATATGCTTTATTTTTCCGGATTCCTTAGCTTCTAATAAAGCTCTATATGCTCCTTCAAATATATTATCCCACTCTTCTAATTTCAAATTATGTATTTGATATAAATCTATATAATCTCTTTTTAAATTATTTAAGCTAATTTCTATATCAGATTTCATACCATCATATGTTCTGGTCATACTTTTAGTCGCTATTATCCAATTATTTTTATCATTTTTTATTGCATTTCCTATATATTCTTCACTTATAGTATAACCTCTGGCTGTATCTATAAAATTTATATTATTTTTTCTTAATTCATCTATTACCTCATTAGTATCTTCTTGAGATATTCTTTGAATAGGTATACCGCCAAACCCAACTCTACTTATTTTTAAATTTGTATTACCTAAATTTTTCATAAATTCTCCCCCTGTTATTTATTTACAATATAATTATACAATAAAATATATTATTTACAAACTATCTCCCTTAACATCTTAATTTCTTTAGCATGTCCAGCATCATCATAAGGAGTTTCTAGATAAAAGGGTAGATGATTTAGTTTAGGATGGGTCATAAGTCCAATTAACGCATCAAAACCTATTTGACCTTCACCTATTCCAGCATGTCTATCTTTATTATTTCCAAAAGGCATCATACTATCATTAAAATGAATAGCTTTTAATCTATCTAATCCTATTATATTATTAAATTCATCTAATACACCATCTAAGTTGTTTACTATATCGTATCCTGCTGAAAAAATATGGCATGTATCAAAACATATTCCTATTCTATCTTTATGTTCTACTTTATCTATTATTTTGCCTAGTTGTTCAAATTCAAATCCTATTTCAGTTCCTTTTCCAGCCATGGTTTCTAGTAGTATAGTTGTTTTTTCATTTCCTGTTATAGCTTCATTAAGAGCAAAGGCTATTCTTTCTATTCCAAAATCTATTCCTCCTCCCACATGGCTACCTGGATGAAAACACATATATTCTACACCTATTGAGTCCATTCTCTGTATATCTTCTTTAAATACTCTTCTTGCAAATTCATAAACTTCATCCTTTGCTCCACCTAGATTCATTGTGTATGGAGCGTGTGCAAGTAATGGTCCAAAGTTTTCTTCTTTTCTTATTTGTTGAAACTTTTCTATGTCTTTTTCGTTAAATTCTTTGACACTTCCACCTCTTGGGTTCCTAGTAAAAAATTGAAATGTATTTGCTCCTATATCTACAGCGGTTTGAGCAGCCTTTGAGAATCCTTTAGATATTGATATATGCGGGCCTATAACTAACATAATAATTACCTCCTTGAAAAAATGGGACCTTACTCAAAGTATTATATATTAATTATACCCAAAAAAATAAGTATCAACAGTTTGTCGATACCTAATCTTTTGGTAATACCAGCATTGATATGTCATATTTACACTCATATTCCCCGTTAAAATCATATCTATTCTTTATTACCTCTGCTATTTTTTCATTTATAGCTCCCATAATTTCATTAGCTTCTTTTTGAGTTAAACTTATATTATTAAAGTGATTTATATTATTCTGGTCTACAACGTTATTCTCTATTGCATTATAAAAATCATAACTTATTTTTTCAAACAAAGATATGTATTCTTGATTTTTATTTATATCTTCTTCTAATTCAAAACTCAGTATATTCTTTCCAATTACTATTCGCTTTGCTGTTGGTAAATAATATTTTTCAATTATGCCTGACTTTATTTTTTGGCTTACTAAGTCTAATATCCCTGCCTTATGCAAAGTCTTAATATGATAATTAATTTTGGCATGAGGCTCTTTTAATATTTCTGATAGTTGTTTTGCCGATAGCGGTTCCTTATCAAATGACTCTAATATATCGATCCTATAAGGATGCGATATTGCCTTTATCCCCTCTAATTCCCTTAATACCAAGACATCTTTCATGTCCCCACCCCTAATAAAAAATTATATACATTAATCTTATTATATAACAAATTAAAGGTAATTGTCAAAAAATTCTATATTTTAGAAAATATTTAGTTTTAACTCCTTTGATAGATCTTGCAATACTTTAGTTCCAGCTATACTATTTCCCTTTTTATCAAGGGCTGGTCCAAATACCCCTATACCCATTTTTGTTGGAACTGATGCCATTATTCCACCGCCTACCCCTGACTTTGCAGGTACCCCAACTTCTATAGCAAATTCTCCTGATGCATCATACATACCACAGGTAACCATAAATGTTTTTATTATTCTAGAAGTTTCTTCATCTATAATTCTTTCTCCCGTTGTTATATCAACTCCATTAGAAGCTAAATTTACAGCTATTCTAGCCAAATCTACAACGTCTATCTCTATAGAGCACTGCTTAAAGTACAAATCCAATATTGCTTCTACATCCCCTTCTATTATTCCATCGTTCTTCAGAAAGTATGCCATAGCCCTATTTCTATCTCCAGTTAGTTTCTCAGATTTGTACACATCATAATTTATCCTTAAGTTAGTATTTTTAGATAACTTTCTAAAGAAACTCATCATCCTTTGTTCTTTTTCTTCTATACTTTTTCCTTTAATAAGAGATGTTGCAACTATAGCTCCAGCATTTATCATTGGGTTAGATGGCTTTTTAGTATAATTTGTCTCTAGTTTTGTTATAGAATTAAAAGGATCTCCGCTAGGCTCCATTCCTACCTTCGAAAAAACATATTCTTTGTCATTGTCCATTATAGCTAATGCTAACACTATAGGTTTTGATATGCTTTGAATAGTAAATTTTTTATCACAATTTCCTGATATATATACATTATTATTCATATCTATTATACAAGCCCCAAGATCTTCTCTATTAGCATTTTTGAGTTCCGGTATGTAAGTTGCAACTTGTCCGTAATTTGTATATTTTTTATTTCTATTTATTATATCCTTTAATATAACTTCCATAATTATTACCTCCTGAAACTAAATTCTATTTAGTAATTATATACCAAATAAAATATAAAAGTCCTGATATTTTGTCAATATCCAGGACTTTATATTTATTAATATATTCTATATCATCAATGTACTATCCTACTTCCACCTATAAATTCTCTTATTATAGATGTTGGTGGTATGTCGTGCTCATCTTCTAAGCTTACAAAGTACTGTAGAAACTTTAATAACCTATTTGCTTCTCTATATTCCCTAGAATCTACTTCTATTTCTTTCAAGATAGGTTCTGCATATTTTTTAAGAACAGATAATTCATATAATGAGGCTGAATTAAACATAATATCTGCTTCTTCTTGAAAAGGAAATATATTTTTTTCTTCTCCTCGCCTTACAGATGGCCATTGGACTATAGTCCTTTGAGCACTATACCCTCTGAAATTATAATCTCTAACTATTCTTCTAAGTAACCTTAGATCTGTAGTTGGTATTCTATTGTGATCATCTAAATTAATTTGTGTTAATACACTTATATATATTTTGAACTTATTTTCATCAGGTATTGACTGAGTAAGAAGTGGATTTAAACCATGTATCCCTTCTAATATTATAGGTTGTTTTTCATTTACCTTTAGCTTTCTCCCATTATATTCTCTATTTCCTGTTTTAAAGTTAAATGTAGGCAACTCAACCTCTTCACCATTTAATAATTTTTCCAAATCCGCATTAAATAAATCTATATCTATTGCATATATAGATTCAAAGTCGTAGTTTCCTTCATCATCCTTAGGTGTAGATTCTCTATCTACAAAATAGTCATCTAGCGATATTGGTATAGGATGTAGGTTATTAACCTTTAGTTGGACCGATAATCTATGGGCAAAACTAGTTTTTCCAGATGATGATGGAGCAGCTATTAATATTATCCTTTTATTTTCATCGCTAGCTATAATGTCAGCTATTTGAGATATCTTTTTTTCATGTAGAGCTTCTACTGTTCTTATTAACTCTGGATAGTTTTCTTTTAATATGACTTCATTTAGTGCCGTAACTTTGTCTATGTTCATTAGCTTAGACCAGTTTTCGGCTTCTCTGTATACACTTGCAAGCTTTGGTTGAGGTTCAAAGTCTCTAACCTTCGTTGGGTTATATTTTTGAGGTCCCATTATAACTACACCAGGTCTATAATATTGAAGTCTAAATACATTTAGGTATCCTGTAGAAGGAACCATATAACCATAGAAATAACTTTTTAACCAACCACACTCATATATTTTAACACTATCATCTTGCTTATATTTCATAAGTTCAGATTTTGCACATCTTCCAAAATTATTAAATATATCTATAGCTTCTTCTTTGGACACTATTTCCCTTTTTATAGGTTCGTTATTGTATATTATTTCTCTCATTCTATTTTCTATTTTATCTATATCTTCTTCATTTATATCTCTTTCATATTTTATTTCACAATATAATCCATGTGATAATGAATGTTCTATAGTTACATTACATCCTTTTAATATTTCTTCGCAAGCTCTTATAAATACAAAGGACAACCCCCTAAAATAAACTCTCATTCCATCTTCACTAGATGTATCTATAAACTCTATATTACAATCTTTATCTATAGTTTCATTTAATTCCCTTAGTTTATTGTCTACAACCCCTAATGTAATAATGCCCTTATACTCATCCTTGCAAGTTTTACTTATATCCTCTAGTGTAATTCCTTTAGGATATTCTATTACCTTATTATTTATATTAACTTTTATGTTTTCCATTATAACACCCCTTAAATTATATCCTATTGTATTAATTTATATGAAAAAAAAAGAGGTATATACCTCTTTTATATTCTTACCATATTAAATTATTTCTAATTATAATCTTATCATATTTTTTATTAAGTCTCTGCTCTCGCTTACATATTTGTCCTTAACTTCTAATACAATATACTTAATTCCTTTTATATTAATTATATTAGATACCTCATCTATATCTAATATCCCATAGTTTAATCCTATATGTAAATCATTTAAACCATCATTATCACTTAAGTGTATTAGTTTTATTTTATTATATAGATTTCTTGTATATATATCTTTATCTATAAGGTTGTGACCAGTATCATAACAAAAACCTAATTTATCTATATTATTTAACCTATTAAATATATACTCAAAATCATACGAGCAATTGCCTACATTACTAAAATCTCCAACTTTTGAGTATGTATTTTCTATATATATATCTACTTCTTCAGATTTTGAACATATTTTTTTAAAAAAGTCTACAGAATTTTTTAGATATTTAGGTCTATTAGATAAAAGTCTATTAGTCATAACATATCCTAAATGTACGTTAAAATATTTAACGTTTAGTTTGTTGGCATAGTCAAGATTATTATATACAAAATCTACCCATGCATTTCTTATATACTCTATATTTTCACATGTATTTAATTCCATTGGCAAATGTATACCTATGCTTATATCATGTTTTTTTATTTCATTTATATAATCATATAAAATTTCATATTCATCTAAGTTGTCTATACCTAATTCTATATGGTTAAGTCCTTCATTTTTACACATGTATATTTTATCTTTTAGTTCAAAGCTTAAAGAAGATATTCCTAATCTCAATTAAATCACCTTTATTCTACTGATCCTATTTTATTAAATGGATATAATCTCAATACAACCTTGCCCATTATATCATCTATAGAAATTAACCCTACTAGAGGGTCTCTACTATCCATACTATTTTCTCTGTTGTCTCCCATAACAAATATATCTCCATCGGGGATCACTATATCTATATCTCCTGCAGTGTATACTTCTTTGCTTATATAAGATTCTGCTTGAAGTTTATCATTTATATATACTGCATCGTCTTTTATAACAACATGATCTCCTTCAGTAGCTATAACTCTTTTAACTAAATCTTTGCCCTTTCCATTTTCTTGAATTAAATGAGACTTGAATACTATTATATCCCCTCTATTAGGGATATCATTGTTGTAAGCCATTCTACTAATAATTAAATAGTCATTTTCTTCTAAAGTTGGATACATAGAATATCCTCTTACTAATGTAGGTCTTATAAATGTTGTTATTATAAATGCTATTACAAGAGCTACTGCTATTGTTTTTATCCATTCTAGAATTTCTTTACCTACTTTACTCATCAACTACTTCATCTCCTTCATACCTTAAATATTTACCGATAAGCTCTATTATAATATCATTTATTACATCATATTTGTTAGTTTTTATTTCTAAATCTAAAAGTTCACAAATTTTTATAAAGTCCTGTACTACTTCCATAGGCTCTCCGTATATTTGCTCTATATCTTCTTTACTAACTCCTCTAAATCCATGTCCAACAGGACACTCATTTCTAAGATGTATTAACTTTTCAAGCTTATCAGTGTTAAGCATTTCAAGAACCTTTTCCATTCTTTTTGTTTTTCTAACATGCTTATTAACATAATTCGTAACACCATGGATTAAATTACCATTGTATATATTATACTTCTTTTTTAGAGTATTGAGTATACTTCTCTTTGATACCATATTTCCATGCATAGATATTCTGTCTTTTTTATTATCATGTTGACTCTTAACAAATATATATTTAAACAAAGCTTCCTTTAATCTATATAATCTACCTAAAAAATCTATATATTCTTCATTTATTATTTGAATCTTTATGTTTTGTATTATCTCTGAAAGTATAGCTTCTGGCTCTCCATCTATTAATTTTGCTAAATTATTTTTTAGGGCTTTGATTTCTTTTCTATTTAAAACTGGATTACTCAACTTATCTATTTTTTTTATAGCTGTTTTAAAATCAAAATTAACAGCATATTTACATGAACTTATAAAATTATATAAATCTCCATTATCTATACCTACTTCTGATAATATTTCTAATACTCCATCGTAATTATACCTTTTTAAAAATTTAGCTATTACGAATTCTTGTTTTTTATTTATACTGCCCATATAATCCTCCCAAATTTTTAATCAATAGTTAGTCTTATTATTTTAATTATTTACTTATTTGTATATATTACTACATGTAAATTTTATTAGTTTAAAAAAATAAGTGCTGTTAACCAGCACTACTCTAAAGATTTTTATATATTTTACAATTTGGTTAATTTATTTATTATATCATTGTGTAAGTTAGCATTAGAGTAGATATTATTATTTCCTAAGTAAGTTATTTTTCCACCACATTCTCTCAATAATAATTCCCCTGCTAATACATCCCAAGGACTACAAAATGCATAAAATAATGCATCTGTTTTTCCACTTGCTAAAAAACATAAATCTACACTTGCAGCTCCAAAACATCTAGTTCTCATTGTGTTTTCAGAAAGCCTATTTATTATATTTAACATCTCTATATTATCTTGTTTCTTCATCTCATCATCTTTCCCTATATTAAAGTCTCCTATTGATATTAAAGCTTTCTGTAAATCTGATGTATTAGAGACATTTATTTTTATATCATTTAAATAAGCTCCTTTGCTTTTTTCACAATAATAAAGTTCATTTAACATAGGTAAATATATAACTCCAAGTATAGTCTCATCGTTATGTAATAGTGATAATATTATTCCAAATAATGGTATTCCCTTAGCATAATTTATAGTTCCGTCTAAAGGATCTAGTATCCATTTGTACTCTGAATTTTTATCTATAAGACCTTTTTCCTCAGATAATATGCTATGACTTGGAAATCTCCTTTCTATTTCTTTAATTACTATCTCCTCGCATTTGTAATCAACTTCAGTTACTAAATCTTTATATCCTTTTATATCTACTCTTATATTTTTCATGAAATTTTCTTTAAGATATTTCCCTCCTAGTAAAGCGATTTCTTTTGCATTGTTAATCATATAAACTCCCCCTTATTTCAAGTCCTTTCTACGGTACTTTCTAATATATTGATATTTAGAATCCCTAGTATATTCATCCAATTTATCTAAATTTATCTTCCATAAGTATAACACATAAATTATAAATACTATCATAGCCCAGCTTAAGTTACTCATAAGTATAAAGTCAAATAAACCATGTAACAAAATAGGAACATAAAGGGATTTACTTAAGTAGCTCTTACGCCTTACACTATCGTCATTACAATATTTATATAAAGATAGATAATATCCCATGGTAACTCCAAACAACATATGAGCAGGTACAGATATTAAAGCCCTATTAATTCCAATTTGAAAAGCTTCTATGCTCGTATTTAAAAATACATATAATATATTTTCTATAGTGGCAAATCCAAGAGCTGAAAAAACACAATATACTATACCGTCTAGCTTTTCGTTAAAATATTTACTAGAAAAAGCAGATTTTAATACTACTAATCTTTTAAAATACTCCTCTGTAAATCCAGCAATTATAAATGATATATAAGCAACTGATAATAATCCATTAAATATATTAAAATATGTTAATATGTTTTCTACTATTAAGGTTGGGATAGTACATAAACAACCAAATATAAATACCTTAAATAAAAGATAAAGAGGTTCTTTATCATACTTATCTTTTAAATATATCCATAATCCAAATGCTATTCCTGGTGCTATTGATAGTAATAATAATTCTAATTTCATTTTTATCTTCCTCTCTAGATAATATCTAATTATATTATTCCCAAATTACTTAACAATTTGTACACCATTTTCATAATATATAATAGTTAGTTAAAAACATATTAAGAAAGGATGTTGTAAAATATGCCAGATGGACTATTAACCGTATTTGTAGTTGATAGCAGCACCAATAGACCCATTCAAGATGCAACAGTTAACGTATATACTATACCAAGTGAATCATCGGCCTCCACTACAGCTTATCAGAATTTAAAAACTGATATATCAGGTCAGGTCATTGGATTAAATTTACCTGCACCAGATGTAGAGTATTCGCTTACTCCTGGTTCAACTGTAAGACCATATAGTGAATATGTAGTAGAAGTTATAAAAGATGGCTATGAAACTATTGTTATAAATGGAACACAAATATTTGCTACAGTTGAAGCAAGGCAACCTATTGAATTAGTACCAAAACAAAGAAGTCCACTACTTTATTCTCGTCAAAATGAAATAGTATTTACTATAGGAGATATTACGTTATGGGGAAATTATCCACCTAAAATACCTGAAGATGATTTAAAACCGCTTCCTCCCCCAACAGGATTTGTTGTTTTAGATAATCCTGTAGTTCCTGAGTTTATAGTTGTACATGATGGTCTACCTGAGGATAAGTCCGCTCAAAACTACTGGATAACATACAAAGATTATATAAAAAATGTAGCCTCATCTGAAATATACTCTACTTGGCCAACACAAACTATATATGCAAATGTCCTAGCAATAGTATCATTTACTTTAAATAGGGTATTTACAGAATGGTACAGAAATCAAGGATATAACTATACTATAACTTCAACTACAGCATATGATCATAAATTTATCAATAAAAGAAATATATTTAATACAATAAGTGTAGCCGTTGATGAAATATTTAATACCTTTATAAAAAGACCTCCAACTGCTAGACAGCCTCTCTTAGCACAATATTGTGATGGTGAAAAATCTCAGTGTCCAGGTCAAATGACGCAATGGGGAAGTAAAGAATTAGGGGCACAAGGTAAAACTTATGAACAAATTATTAAAAATTTTTATGGAAATGACCTAGTATTTGCACAGGCTCCTATAGTTACCGGTGTGCCAGTTTCTTACCCTGGCCAATCTCTTCAATCTGGATCCACTGGTAGCGATGTACGAACTATACAAAACCAACTAAATGCTATATCTAATGGCTACCCTGCGCTACCAAAAGTTAGAGAAAGTGGAACCTTTGATGCTGCAACCGAAGCATCTGTAAAAGAATTTCAACGCATATTTGGATTGCCTCAATCAGGAGTAGTTGATTTTAAAACATGGTATGAAATATCACGTGTTTATACAGCAGTTACAAAAATAGCAGAATTAAGATATAGATAAATTAAATGGGGTATTATTCAATTGGTGGAATAATATCCTATTTTTGTTTAATATATTTATATGTTGGATATTAATATTATGAGGAGATGATAAAATGAGTTTTCAAAAAATAGATACAGAAAATAATAAGAGAAATTACGATATTCATAAGATACTTATATATGGATATAGTCAAGAAGATAGAAAAATTTTAGGTGATTTTTTACAAAGATCAAATGAAGATGATTATATGATAGTAGAAAAATTTTTATTAGATAATACAGTTGAAGATCTCTTAGGTATTGAATGGACTAAAAAAACTATAGATTATGAGTCTAACAGTACTTATCCTGATGTTAAATTTATGTTGCTTTGTGGATTTTCTCAAAAAGAAATTCATGACTTTTTAGATAAATTTAAACAATATAAAATACAAAGACCTCTTATGGCTACATTAACTCCAACAAATAAAAATTGGCAATTAAAAGACTTAATAAAAGATGTTTATAAAGAACATATGATAATGAGTAAAAAACTCAAAAAATAAAATTCCCGTTGCTCAAGTTTATCAGTTGAATATTATAAAAGTATAAAGAGTTACTTTAATAGTAACTCTTTATACTTTTCATTTAATACGTCTTTCAACTCTTTTAGTGGTATCTCAAATTTAGGTATCCCAGCAGCATAAGGTGCTATTTCATATAATTCAAAATATATAACTAAATTGTTATCCTGAAGGTAAAACTGCTGATTATCCTTTATCCCTTTAAAATCATATATAGGAGTACTTTCTCCATATTCTTTTATTTTTTCGTCTATTTGTTTATTTATTTTTTCGTTTATTATACTTTTATAGTCTATATTTTTCTTAAACAAGTCTTTTAACTCTATTAATTTCCCATCTGATAAATCTATATTATAGGTAATATCATTATTGTATCCGTGAGCTCCTCCACTGTACTGATAGTAAATTGTATATATGCTAATTATATTGTTTTCGTTTTCTTTTACATCAAAAGTTACATTTGCTATAAAAGGATTTATTCCTACTCCTTTGGCATCACTGTAATATTGAGAAGCTTCTTGTTTTACTTTTTCATAAAAGCCCAAAACTTCTTTTCTTAACATCTTATTAATATTGTTTTGTATAGTCTTATTATTAATATTTATTATAGGTATATTTAATATACTATTTATATAAGGCTCTTCTCTTATTATGTTTTCATAATCTATACTTGCACTTATAGGATTCGTTTTTACTTTAGTTATTTTATTTTTAAATATACTATATGGTATTTTAAATTCATAATCTAACTTTTCGTAACTATCCTTATAAGGATTGAAATATACTCCAATTCCATCATCTAATAAATAGTATCCCGTTTCCGAATTTATCATTATTTTGTTTATACTATAAGGTAGATTATTTTTATTTATATAATCAACTATATAATCCCTTATGGTGTTTTTATAATCTGGATTATCTTTTAATAACTCTCCAATTGATATAATTTGACCTGTATTTAAATCAAATACATAGCTATCTTTTATAAAGTAATAATTATCTTTATTTAAAAATATTTTTTTGGTTATTACTATGTTTAATATGTTTTTATCTTCAAATGGTATATAGTAATTTATTTCCACATTCTTTTTATATTTTTCGTTAAGAATCTTTGAGTTTTGAATTTCAGTATTAATAAATTCATTAAATTCTCTATCTATAAGAAGATTTATATTCTGTTGTATATTGGTATCTTTATAATGTATTATAGGCATTTTTCCAGTTATATTTATACTATCTTCTTTCTTTTTTATACTTTGTTCTTTTATTTTTATTGATTTTAGACCTTGTTCCAAAAATGCCTGGGGTATTTGTTTTTTATCTACATTATAATTAAAATCATTTATATACAATATAGTAAACATTAAGATACTTACACACATGACAGATCCGAATTTCCATGTTTTCATTTATCAACCCTCCTAAATATTATTGTTATACAAGTATTCTTAGGAGTTTTTGTAAATTTATTTTAGTTTATTATATATTCATCCTTGAAATTTTCTCCAAATGAACTTACAGGAATTTCAAACCTAGGGTTACCTACACCATTTTGAGCTATTTCCCCAGGTCTAAAATATATAATTAATTTATTTTCCTTTAAGTAATATATTTGATTACTATCTATAGCTTCAAAATTTTTATACAAATTGCTTTCTTTCTTTTTATTAATCGTCTTTTTTATTTCATCACTTATTACTTTTTCATAATTATAATTATTTACAAATAAATCTTTTAAATCTAGTACTTTTCCAGTTCTTAAATCTATATTATAAGCTATGTCATTATGATATTGTATAGAATTATCATCGTATTTATTGTACATAGTATATACACTTAGTATATTTTTATTATTTCTCATTACTTCATAATCTATATCCACTACATAATTATTGTAATCCTCATTATTATTTTTTGCATCTTCATAAAATTTTATAGCTTGAGTTTCAAATATTTCACTTATGTATTTAGATTTGTCATCATTTTTTTCATATTTTATAACGGGTATATTCATATTGGCAACTACATTATTTTCTTTTTCATTTACTGTTTTTTTATTTATAACTACATTTTCTACGTTGTCATATTTTTGTATAGCTTGTGTTTTAAAGTTTTGATTACCATTATCACCTAATACTCCTACACCTAATACTCCACCTACCATTACAGTCATAATTGCATATATAAATTTATTCATATAAATTATTATCCTCCTTATATTTATTGACTGTAATATTTTTACACTTAAACTTACATTATATGCAAAAAAGATTGTTGATTTTAATCAACAATCTTTTTTAGTAGTTCACTCTATCGTATCTTAGTTTTGCAAAACTAGCAGCTATAATCCCAATTATATATATAATTATTAGAAAATAAAAAGCATTTAAAACTCCGTAATATCTTACAATTAAACCCATAAATCCTGGAATAACTGCAGCTGCTAACCCACTTGCTGTAGAAACTAAAGCCATTGTTGCTCCTTTATTTTTCCAGAAAAGCTCACCCATTGTTGTTTGAGCCATTTGCAATACTCCTGCTGTTGATACTCCTATTAGAAAAAATCCTATTGTTGCAACTGTTGGTATTCTTACAAATAATATTAATAGTAATGCAAATAACCCTATTGTGGGATAAACTAATGTAACTAATACAGGTTTTATTGTTTTTTGTAAAAGTTTCGCTAATATAAAAACAGAAAAAATAGCTCCTATACTATAATAGGATATAAATTTCAATGAACTTATTTGATCCATTCCTAATATTTGTTGTGCATAAGTAGGCGTCCATGTTTGGAATGCCATATATACAGCATTAGAAGTAAAGCCTATTATTATAAGTGCTATGCCTTCTTTCTTAAATATAGGTTCTTCCCTAAATTTTTTCTTATATAGTTCTGTATCGTTATTTTTATCGTTTATTTCTTTTATATCTGGAAATTTGCTATAGATTAAGAATAAACCATTTAATACCATTAAAATAGCTATTACAAAAAATGTATATCCATAAAACATATCTCTACCTATAAAAAACGCTATAATAAATGGCAGAATTGAAGCACCCATTGATACAAATGCCTTTATTATAACAGTTGCTGTTCCAGGGTTTTTGGGAAAACATTCAACTAAAGAAGGATAACTTGTAGCATCCATTATAGCATGAGCTACACCTGCAAATGCCGAAAATATCATAGCTAATTGATAATTTGGTGAAAACGGTATTCCGATTAAAAAAACTGACATTATAATTGGCGCTAAACATAAAAATTTCTTTCTTCCGAATTTATCTGATAATCTTCCTACAATATATATTGTTATTGAACGCACTAGACCTTCCATAGAAATTAGAAAACTTATCCCAGCTGCGTCTGTTTGAAGTTGCTTTGTTAAAAATGTCATATGAGATGCAAGTAAAATAATAATCATACCTAACATGCAATAACTTATATATATACCCAAAGCTGTTTTAAAATAAGCATTTTTAAACATGATTTTTCTCCCTTATCCTTTGTCCTTTTATTAACAATATATACTCTCATTATATATTTATAAAAGTAACACATCAAATATATTTTTTTATTAAATTCATAAAAATAATCTATGAATTTAATAAAAAAATCGCAAATAAACTTAGTCTATTTGCGGTATAAATTTTAAATATTATTGTGTAATAATTCAATAGTTTTGCGTAAATCAACTACAGAAATCTGCCCAGGAGCAGAAGCTTTTTTTGCCGCACCAAATGTTAGTGCAGATCCAAATAATTCACCTGCTAATCTACTTATAACCCCTTTACCTGCCATAGACATTGTTATAATAGGACGATTAGCATACTCTTCTTTCATTATTCTTGTTGCATCTAAAAGAGTAATAACATCCGCAGCACTATTAGGCATCACTGCAATTTTTGGAATATCTGCTCCTAAATCTTGCATTTTTCTTAAACGATATATAATATCGTCTTTAGATGGAGTCTTATCAAAGTCATGATTTGAAGCAACAACCTTTACTCCTACATCATGTGCACCTTCAATTATATCTTTTACAATTTCATCTCCTGTAAACGCTTCAACGTCTACCATATCAACCAATCCTGTAGATGCTACAGCTTTATTTAATTCTGCATATGCCTTAGGATTTATTTCTCTTTCTCCGCCTTCTTTTGAGGTACGGAAAGTAAATAATAATGGAGTATTGTTTAAAGCAGGAACTAAATCCTTCAAAACATCTTTAACTTTTTCTATATCTTCTACATCCTCAAACCAATCTACACGCCATTCTACAACATCCACATTTATATTTGCAAGGTTCAATGCTTCTTCTATTATTTCTTTTTTGTTTTTCGCTACAATAGGTACGCATATTTTTGGTATCCCATCTCCTATTACTACATTTTTTATTTTTACAATATTCATGTTGACCTCCTTAAATGATTGAAGAAATTTATTTCAATACTAGTTCAGCATTATTCTCTTTGTTCATAGCCTTAGAGTAGCTCATGTTAACATACAATGCAAGCACTACCCCAATAAATGTAATTCCTATGTTGAGTAACATAACATATTGAGGCCCATTTACACCATATGCTTTAGTAATAGCACTTGCTGATGATAAGACAGCATAATTTGCAATACTTGATGCCATCATAATTACGCTAGTAATTGTTCCTTTGATTGTAGGGAACATATCATTAATTGTAGCCACTGCCATTTGTAATACTCCTCCTGCTGCTGAATATCCAATTACAAAGCCACCAATAATAACAATAGTAGGAGTCTTAACAAAATAAACAATTGTCAACATAATCATAGCTATTAGAGGATAAACAAATAAGATTCTAACAGGCTTTACAGTTTTCTTTACTAATACTGCTGTAATAAGAACAGCAGTAATTGCACCCATAGAATAATAAGATTGAACTTTACTTGGATCACTTAGTCCTGCTAATTTAGCAAATTCCTGATTACAATTTAGCCATAGCTGGAAAGTTGCAGTACAAGTAAATCCAACTATAATCAGTGCAGCGCTTGTAGGTGTAAATTTTATTGATTTAAGTTTTTTAAGTAATGATTCTTCTTTTTCTCCCGTGCTGCTAACAGCCTCATTTTTAGGCATTGGCATAACTGCGACAAGAATACCTATTATGACAAACAATACAGGCATTACAAAGAACAATGTTTTATAAGACATATTATTTGCTGCTATATATCCAATCATCATAGGTAGTGTAAGTTGACCTATTGATATTGCTAACTTTGTTAGAATACTTGCAAGACCAGTAGATTCAACTAATATTTCCATACATGCAGGTATAACTCCGGTATCAATAAATGAGTTTGCGATTCCTCCCATTAATGCACATAAATAAGCGATATTCGCATTTGGAGAAAGGGCAATACCTACAAAGAAAATAATGTAAGATGAAATACCTATTAAAGCAGAAAATCTTCGTCCCATTTTATCTGAAAGTGGGCCAGAAAAAGGCAGAGCAATTAATCGTCCTAATCCCAATGCAGCTATGACCATTAAAACAGAACTCACATCGTAGGTCCCATCAGTTAATAATTTTGCACCCCATTGTTCTGCAAACTGCCCTTTATATTGTGCCAAAATAGAAACTCCGATACCATGAATAAAAAAGTTTAAATAGAGTACAAGTGCCGTTGGGTAGTATTTTTTGTAATTAATTTTATTCTCCATTTTTTATTCTCCCTCTCAATATAAGTTATTAATACTTAATGTCTAAAACTTCTTTGATATGTCCAATTGGCATAGGTTTTCCTGTCCACATTTCAAATGCAGCAGCTCCTTGGAACAACATCATTCCCAATCCATTCACTGTTTTACATCCAATCTCTTTTGCCATCTTAAGCATAGCCGTCTCTTTTGGAGAATAAACAACATCGCTTACAATTAAGTCAGAACGGAAAAAAGATTTATCAGGAATATAAGTTTGTCCCTCAAAAGGTTTCATTCCCATTCCAGTTGCATTGGTAAATAAATAACTACTTTCGATTTCTCTTTTTAATGAATCTAAATCTGCTAAATCATATAATGTAGCTCTACATTTTGTTTTTTCGTTAATATCTTTTACAGTTTTTTCTGCTCTTTCCCAGAATTCATCTTTTATATTGAATATAGATATCTCAGCTACACCATCTAATGCCGCTTGAATTTCAATAGCAGTTGCAGCACCCCCTGCTCCAACGATTGTCATTTTCTTTCCTATTACATCAATGTCTGCATCTTTTAATGCTGCCATATAACCCATCCCATCTGTTATATGTCCAGTTAAAACACCATTGTCATTTACAATTGTATTTACTGCTCCACATAGTTCAGCTGCAGGTGATAATTTATCTAAATACTTATGAACAACTGTCTTATTTGGCATGGATACATTGCTACCTCTAACCTTCATTGCTCTAAAACCTTTTATAGTATCTTCTAATGTACTATTGTCAACTTCAAATGCCAAATACGCATAATCTAATCCTAATTTCGCAAATGCTTCATTGTGCATTTTAGGTGAACTTGAATGTCTAATAGGGTATGCAATTAATCCAATAAGCTCTGTGTGTCCTGTAATACGTTCTGCCATAATAAATCTCTCCTTTTTAAATAAACTCTATAATTTCAATTTTAAAAGCATAATTTTTGTAAAGTTAATTACTTAACAATTCAGCTTATACTTTTATTATATAGGCAAATTTTATATTAATCCAATTGATTTTACATGGCTAATTAATAGATTTTCTTTATAGAATTATATAAAAAATCTACAAATTTCCTTATAAAACAAAAATAAATCATTCTGTATTAAATGAGTAACATTTTTTTACTAATTTAAGTTTATAAATCAATAAAATTTTTTTATTAAACAATTTTTCATGAATCAATAAGTTTTTTTTATTAATTCAAAGCTCTATTAATTATATAACTGTTAAAAATAGAGCTAGTATTATTAATGGACTAGCTCTATTAAATATTATTAATCATAACTTCAAAATCAAAAATTTATATTTAGTTTACATAAATTTTTTCGAGATTCTCTATTTTTTCAAGTATAGCAATTACATCTCGTCCTTCTCTAACTCCATCAATTATTTTTCTAGTTCTTGAGCTATCACCTATATTGACTATTTTAATATTTTCTTGACCAAAATGTTCTTGTAAATCATTTAAAATTGCATTTTCTGATCTCATTCCAAGACATACAAAGCCATAATCAAAACCTAAGTTTACCTCATTGTCGTCTTTTTTCACTTTAAAATGATCTGATGCTACTTCAACAAGAGCTGTATTTGTATGAACATTTACATTATATTTTTTTATAACATCCATCATTGAAAGTTTAGTAATTACATCTAAATCTTTCCCCAGTAGAGGTTGCATTTCAACTATTGAAACGTTTGCATTTTTTTGCGCAAAAAATTCTACAACATCAAGGCCTACAGCTCCACCACCTATAACCACTACATTTTTACCTTCAAGATCATTAATATTATCAAATTCATCTATATTGTTTAAAAGTCCAAGTATTGAATATAGTTTTTCATCTTCTTTATCAATACGTTCTAATAACCCCTTTATAGGTGGCAATAATGGCTTAGATCCAGTTGCATTTACTATAACATCTGGCTCAAGGTTTTCTATAGCTTTTATATCTGCTTTTGTATTAATAAATATAGTTAAATTATTTAAATTTTCAGCTCTCTTAACTAAGTAATCAGGAAAATGTGAAATTCTATTTTTATCTGGTAGTTTTGAAATTTCTCTTGCAAGCCCACCTAGATAAGGTTTTTCTTCAAATAAGAATGTCACACATCCTAATTCTGCTGCTGTACAAGCTGCTTCAAGTCCAGCAGTTCCTCCACCTATAACTACTACATTTTTTTCCATTTTAATTTTTTTGTTTTTATAGGCTTCTCCATTTATTGTATCTGGGTTAATTGTACATCTAATAGGTCTGTTTAACGCTATTCTATGACCTGCACAACCAATGTTACATGAAATACATTTTCTTATAGTATCTTCCTCATTATTTCTAACCTTTAATACCCAATTAGGATCAGCTATTAATCCACGTCCTATACCTATTAAATCAGCTTTCCCCTCTGCTAAAATACTTTCAGCTACCTCTGGATTTCTTATATTCCCTGTTGTTATTACAGGTTTATTAAATTTATCTTTTACGGCTTTTGCCATATATGATCTCCAACCATCTTCAAGGTTCATGTTATCTATTTGATATTGCAATGAGTCATTTAAGGCTGCAGATACATTGAATATATCAACCTCATCATTTAAATATTCTAAAAGTTCAAGTGTATCTTCTAAAGTGTTTCCACCCTCTAGAAGTTCATCTGCACTAATTCTTAACATAATAGGAAAATGAGGACCAACTACTTCTCTTATTTTATTAATTATCATTCTTGCAAATCTTGTTCTATTTTCAGCGCAACCACCAAATTCATCTGTACGCTTGTTATATATAGGTGATAAGAATTGACTAATTAAATATGAATGTCCTGCATGGATTTCAACTGCATCGAATCCTGCTGTTTGAACTCTTCTTGCTGCCTTTCCGTATTTCTCAACTATTTCTAATATTTCATTCTTATCTAATGGTCTAGGAGTCGCTCCTCCAGTTTTAGAAGGAATATTAGAAGATGAAACAGGAACTTGACAATCTATTCTTTCTGGAACTGCAGATGCTCCAGAATGATTTATTTGCATCGCTACACATGTACCATATTTGTGTAATCTTTCAGTTAATTTGTATAGAGCTGGTATAAAGCTATCATGATCTATTCTAAGTTGTGTTGTTCCATTAGATCCTAAAGGGAATTCTACACATGCATTTTCTACTATTATTAATCCTGTTTCACCTTTAGCTCTTTGTTCATAGTATTTTATATGATCTTCATTAATCTCACCATTTTGACTTGCATAGTTTGTGCCCATTGGTGGCATAATGATTCTATTTTTTATTATCATATTTTTTACTTTTAATGAATTAAATATGTTATTATATCTTGTCACTTTTATTCCCCCATATTTATATTTATAATAAAACTTCTTGTGTTCCATTAAAATCTTTTTTGCGTTGTTAAATGCTTAACTTATAATGGCACACTATATTTTATTGACTCTAATTTTCTTATAAATTTATTATAATATAAATAATTAATTAAATTTATTGATAGCTGTGTCTTTATTTATAGAATTTTTTTATATATTTTGGTATACTATTTTGTATATAGTATAAATTAATAATAACTATCAGTATGAAAGGACTAAGGCTAAATGAATTTAAAACACCTTGAATATTTTAGAGTATTAGCTAAGATGGAACACTACACACAAGCTGCTGAACAGTTATCTATTACCCAGCCGAGCTTGACTTATGCTATTTCAGAGTTAGAGAAAGAATTAGGGACTTACTTATTCGAAAAACAAGGACGGAATGTTCGTTTAACTAAATACGGGAATTTTTTTCTTAGATATGTTGATAATGCTTTGAACGAATTAGAAAAGGGTGAAAAAGAATTAAGAGAATTGACAAGTCCATCTCACGGGAAGATTGATTTAGCATTTATTTATACCTTAGGTTCAAATTTCGTACCAAATATGATTCAAAGTTTTTTCAGTAATGAATCTAATAAGAATATTTCATTCTCATTTAACCAAAGAACTACAAAAAACATTATTCAAGGGCTTAAAGAGGAAAAATTTGACTTGGGATTTTGCTCTTTTGCTGAAAATGAATTTGATATAGATTTTACACCTATATTAAAACAAGAGCTAGTACTTATTGTTCCAAACCATCATCCACTTGCTACTTATGATAAAATTGATTTAAAAGATACTTCACCGTATCCGTTTATTTTCTTTAGCAAAGAAAGTGGTTTACGTTCATTTATCGATAACTTATTTGCAAAGGTTGATGTTGCTCCTAAAATTGTATGTGAAGTAGAAGAAGATAGTGCTGTCGCTGGTTTAGTTTCTATTAATTATGGCATTGCAGTTATTCCTCGTATCTGGTTATTAGACCAATTCGATATTAAAATTTTACAAATAGAAAATCCACCGCATGAACGATTTATCTACCTTGCCTCTGTGAAGAATAGATATTTGAGCCCTGCAGTACACAACTTCCGTAATTTTGCACTAAATTATAGTAAGAAGCATTTTTTAGACTAAATATATACTGTAGTATTACAGATGCACTTGTCTAAGAATATAAGATTTAATGCGCGCCTGTAATACTTTTTTTATTTCTTATAAAATCCTACTAATACCCCATCTCCTTCAATATCCTTGATAAAGTACGTAAACGCTCACCGATAAGTTCATCATCATTGCTAAGAGCTTGGCTAAAAAGTTTAATATCTTCATTAATCTTTTCATTGTCAGTACATACGGCTACTGTCATTGCGTCTCCCTGTAATCCTACCCTATCTATAATAGGATTTTCTGTATTATATAAGTTCTCATATCTATAAGCTTCTCTAAAGTGATGTTTTGCACTACAAACTAAAATTGCAAGATCAAGTACTCGATGGAATGGTAGCTCTTCAGACTGTCTAGACCATTTTTCTCCTGTGTGTCTCCATACTTTAGCTGAGATATCTACCTTACCTCTATCATTCCATTGAGCTAATCCTAATGAAAGGCCCTTTGCATCTGTATTATAAGCAGATCTCCCATCAATATTTTCATAGTTTTCACATACTACAACCGGTTTATGTTTTAAAGTAGTTGGTATTTTCATTTTTTACCTCCATTTATACTTAGTAAATTAGTAATTTACTTATTTTATTAATTTAATTATAATTCTATTAATATGTCCATGTCAACGTACAAAAAAAATGTAGTTTTTGAGTATATAGAAATTTTATCCAATACTAAAAACTACATTCATTATTATGTTGCATTTCCAAAACTTTTAATTTTATATATCTACGATACTACCCTAGTTTAATTTTTTCTACAACTTTTATTATCCTTAAATTCTCTAACTATCCCTATTTTAATCAATAATACTTTGGTAATATACTAAGTATAGGCTCAAAAGTATCTACTGTATTAATAATCACAGAAATATTGAATATTTTTACTTTTCTTATTGATTTAAAATATACAGGCCCTACAATTGAAATTTTTAATATATTTGCTTCTTAACCAATACTTAATTCTCTAACTTCTATTTCTCTTGAGTCATAATTTTTATTTTGATATTTTAAATCTTTAAGATTACCTCTATAAATTATATCACCATCTAAATTCAGAAAGTTTTGAGGCCTAACAAGATTTCTTGATATATTAAAATCTACAATACCACTTTCTTTTAAGATATAATATACAAATTCTGAACACAGAAATCTATAATCATAACACGATTCCTTATTAAGCACGCCGTCTAATAGCCCCTTATAATTATATTTATACAGGTTACTATTATCTATAAAGTGATTTAATAAACCTTTAGCAGCTTTGTATTGCTGTCTAGATACTTCAATCTCTATTATTGTACCGTGTAATGATCTCTGCAATTTATACAATCCTTTATTAATTTCCTCTTTCCTAAATACTCCGATGAAAGGATTATAAGTATGTTTTCTACTAAAGCTATACATATAATTAAGTTCTTTATCTAATGATATCGCCGCATGAGTAAATTCATCATCTTTAATTAATTGGATAAGTCTAGATACTATTGTATTTGTCCTTGTGAGAACTACATATAGGTGATATCTTTCCATTAATAATTACCGTCCTTTTTTATTTTATCTACTTATTATACAATATATAATTAAAAAAATAAATTCATATTAGCGATAAATAATATCAATGGTAAGAAAAATTACTTTTTATCATTCTGAAAACTTTATTTTATCAAAATATGGGTTTACTTTTATGATTTTTAGCAATAATAAATAAGTAAGAAATACTTTAAAAATAAAGGAGGATTTAAAAATGAAAGGAAAAGCATTATTATTAACATTAGCTCTATCAACAGCTGTATTTGTTGGATGTGCTAAGCAAGAACCTGCCGAAGACCAACAAGAACAAACTCAACAAGAAACTCCAGCCCCAGCTCCAGAAGCTACTCCAGATGTTGTAACAACAGCATCAATAGTAGATACTAATGAAGCTTTTGAAAAAGCAATAAGCAACGAAGGTACATGGATAATAGCTACATTAAAAGATTTAAAATTCGACAAAGACTTAGTTCTTGATGGAGAGTTTAAAAACGGTAAAAAAGATGATGCAGGTAAAGATGTTGTACAACGTAAAATAGCTCTTTATACTCAAGATGAAGAGCGTAATGTAACTGCTAGATTTACTTTAACTGCTCCAAAATTAACTATAAATAGTCCAAATGCTAGCATACAACACGGAACTTTCGTAGGTGATTTATATGTTTCATCTGAAAACTTCGAGTTAGTTGATAACAAAGTTGAAGGAAATATATATTTTACTACTCAAGAAGCTAAGGATACATTCAAAATGGATGACAAAAGCTCTGTAACTGGAAAACAAGAATTAAAAAAATAGTCTACATAAAGAATTAACCAATTGAAAATCAATTGGTTAATTTTTTTATTTCTAAACAAGATTAATAAGCAAAATCTTTGAGTTCGTTTTTGCATTGTACTATCAATTTGATTTAAATAGATTCCTATAATATAATGAATTTGTAAAATAAAAGAATTTTATTTAGAGATTTACTAATTTCAGGAGGTATTTCGATGGAAAGCCGTATTTCAGGGACAACCCGTTTATTAGGCGTTATTGGTACACCAGTACGTCATTCAAAATCTCCCCTAATGTATAACCATAGTTTTCAAAAATTAGGGCTAGATTATGCATATTTAGCTTTTGATACTCCCATTGAAAAAGTATCTGACGTAATAGAGTCTATAAAGACTTTAAATATGAGAGGAGTAAATGTTACAATGCCATGTAAAAGCGAGGTTCTTAAATACATGGACATATTATCTCCAGCTGCTCGTATCATCGGTGCCGTTAATACAATTATAAATAATGACGGGATATTAACAGGCCATATAACAGATGGCGTTGGTTTTGTCCGTAATTTAAAAGAACATGGTGTAGAAGTTAAAGATAAAAAGATCACTATAATTGGTGCTGGGGGTGCTGCAACAGCTATCGAAGTTCAATGTGCTTTAGATGGCGCTAAAGAAATATCTATTTTTAACGTAAAAGATGACTTTTATTTAAAGGCTGAAAAAACAATTGAAAACATAAAAAAAGAAGTCCCAAAATGTATTGTGAATATATACGATTTAGAAGATCAACAAAAGCTTAAAGAAGAAATTGCATCTAGTGAAATATTAGTAAATGCGACGCTTATAGGGATGCATCCTTATGAAGACAAAACAACTATTGAAGACCAAAGCATCTTTAGAAAGGACTTAATTGTCGCCGATGTTATCTATGATCCTAAAAAAACAAAGTTCTTAGAAGATGCTGAGACTGCTGGTTGTAAAACCATAGGTGGCATAGGAATGCTTTTATGGCAGGGAGCCGAATCCTTTAAGTTATATACCGGATTGGAAATGCCAGTAACAGAAGTTGAAGAATTACTTTTTAAATAAATTTGTAATTACGATTATTAGACATAAAGTGGTACTAAATTTATTGTTAATAACAAAAAACAAGAGCTCTATTGCAGTTAATAACTACAATAGAGCTCTTTATTAGGTGTCTAAACACCATATAATTAGTTTTTAGGAACAACGATTGCTTTTCCTGCTTTTTTCCACTCTGCAAATTCAGCAGTAGCAGTGAAAAGTACGTCTGTTGAAGAGTTAAGTGCAGTTTCACAAGAGTCTTGAATAACTCCTATTATAAATCCAACACCAACTACTTGCATTGCTATATCATTTGGGATACCAAGTAAGCTACATGCAAGAGGAATAAGTAGTAATGAACCACCAGCTACTCCAGAAGCTCCACAAGCACTTACAGTTGAAACTATACTTAATATTAATGCTGTACCAATATCTATTTTAATACCTAGTGTATGAGCTGCTGCAAGTGATAATACAGATATTGTAATAGCTGCACCAGCCATGTTTATAGTAGCACCAAGTGGAATTGATACTGTGTAAGTATCCTTATCTAACTTTAACTTTTCACATAATGTTAAATTTACTGGGATATTAGCAGCTGAACTACGTGTAAAGAATGCTGTAATACCACTTTCTCTTAAACACTTTAATACAAGTGGATATGGATTTTGACGAATAAAAACAAATGTGATAATTGGATTTACAATAAGTGCCACAGCTAGCATAGCGCCAACTAATACAAGAAGTAATCTTCCGTAGTTTAGTAAAGATCCAATACCACTTGTAGCAATTGTGTCAAATACTAGACCCATAATACCAAGTGGTGCAAAGTTAATTACCCATTTTACTATTGTCGCTAATGCATCTGAAAGATTAACAAGTGCTGTTTTTGTACTATCAGCTGCATTTTTTAATGCTAGACCAATAAGTAAGGCCCAAGCTAAAATACCAATGTAGTTAGCATCAGCAAGTGCAGTTACTGGATTAGAAACTATACTCATTAATAATGCTTTTAGTACTTCACCAACTCCTCCTGGAGGCGCTGCATTCTCAACCCCTGCTACAAGTGTTAATGTTGTTGGGAACATAAAACTCGCCACAACACCAACAACCGCTGCTGCAAATGTTCCGAAAACGTAAAGAACTATAACTGATTTCATATTAGTTTTTTGACCACTCTTATGTTGAGCGATAGCAGATGCTACTAAGAATAATACCAATATTGGTGCAACCGCTTTCAAAGAACCTACGAATAATGAACCAAAAATTCCGATTGGTTTTGCTGTTTCAGGAGCTATAGTAGCTAAAATAATACCGACGATTAAACCTATGATAATTCGCTTAACCAAACTCAATTGATTCCATTTGCTTAAAAAATTTCCCATTTTGAATTTTCCTCCTCTGATATTTTTTTGTTGAATATAAAAGTACTAGACTTTCAGAAAACAGTTTGCAATAAAGTTAAACGATTTCCTTTTTGTCGAACTGAATACTTTTAAAATTCATTCAATACTGAAAGTTTACCATAAATTTTATTTAATTACAAGGGGTTTTAGTTATCATATCGATAAATAAAATAATTTGTCGTTTCGGACTCCGTCATTTGCAATAACATTCAGATTATATCCGCTTTTAGGAATTTTATACACCTTATTTTAATATCTGATTTAAAATTTACTTTAATTTTATTTTCCTATATTTTATTTATTATAGATATTATGCCTTATTCCTTGTAATTACCTTAGAATTATAATAGAAGCATCTATGTACAGTCAGATGCTTCTATTAATAGTATTTGTTATCCTATTTCTTTAACTCTTCCCACAATTCCATTCTCAAGCATAACTTTTATACCATGATGATGCATATCTGAATTTGTAAGAATTCTTTTGACTATACCTTCAGTCAATTTTCCAGTACGTTGATCCTGTTTTTGTACTACCTTTACTCTTATACCCGGCTTTATATCTTTTCTCATTGTTCCATCCATGATATTCATCCTTTTTTATCTATGATTTACTATTACCCATATTTATATGCTAATGCTTATTTAGCTTTAATATAATCTTAGTGTATTTGTAGTCAAGCAACCCCTATGCTGAGAGAATAAGAAAAAACACTACATATGCAATGTATATGTAGTGTTTAATAACTTAATTAGTTAGTTTTTAGTTCTTGAGCGCCTGATACAGAACTAGTAGCATCCTTTGTAAATGTATCTTTAGCTTCTTGTGTAGTGAAGTATATGTTTCCTTCAACTTTAGCGTCTATTAATTTAAAGTTTGGAGCTGAAACATAAACATCACCTACAAATGTTCCTTTTGATATATTAGCGTCTGGGCTATTAATAATTAATTTTGGTGCTGTTAATGTAAATTTACGAGTTGTAACTTTAGCAGCATCTTGTGAATAAAGAGCTATTTTACGCATTTGTACAGGTGGAGTTTTTGTATTTGTAAAAGTTCCGTCTAACACAAGTTCTTTTGTAGTAGTTATATCATTTAATATACCTATTATCCACTTTCCATTTGCGCTCATTGCAGATTCTAAAGCAGAATCAGTTCTTACTAATGAAGCAGTTGCTACAGCATCTATTTGAGTTAATATTTTGCTTCCAGTTATAGTACCAGTTGCTTGTACGAATGTATCTTTAGCAGCTTGAGTTGTAAAGTATACATTTCCTTCAATTTTTGCATCTCCAGCTAATTTGAAGTTTGGTTGATTAACATAAACATCTCCCTTAACTGTAGTTCCTGATAATAAGAAGTTATCTCTATCAACATGAACATCACCTATGAATGTTCCATTTTGAATTCTAGCATTTGCACTCTTTATAGTTATTTTTGGTGCTGTTAATGTAAATTCACCTGTTACATTTTTAGCATCATCTTGAGTATATAAAGCTATTTTACGTTGTATAGCCTTTGTTCCATCTGTATTTAACTTACCGTTTTCAAAATCTCCATCTAATACAAGTTCTTTAGTACTAACTAAATCTTTAGTAGTAGCTATTATCCATTTACCTTCTGTTCCTATTGATTTTTCAAAAACTTCTATTTTATCTACATTTGTTGAAGCAGCTGTAACAACATCAGGTGTAACTACTATTTGCTCACCTGTTATAGTACCAGTCGCTGGTATAAATGTATCTTTAATTGCTTGAGTTGCGAAGTATACATTTCCTTCAATTTTAGCATCTCCTGCTAATTTGAAGTTTGGTTGATTAACATAAACGTTTCCTTTAACTGTAGTTCCTGATAATAGGAAGTTGTCTCTCTCAACATAAACATCTCCTATAAATGTTCCATTTTGAATTCTAGCATTTGCACTCTTTATAGTTATTTTTGGTGCTGTTAATGTAAATTCACCTGTTACATTTTTAGCATCATCTTGAGTATATAAAGCTATTTTACGTTGTATAGCTTTCGTACCATCTGCATTTAACTTACCGTTTTCAAAATCTCCTTCTAATACAAGGTTATTAGTACTAACTAAATCTTTAGTAGTAGCTATTATCCATTTACCTTCTGTACCTATAGATTTTTCAAAAACTTTTACATCATCTACTATTGAAGCAGCTGTAACAACATCTGGATCTGGATTTTCTGAAGGTCCTGTAGTATCATCTGGATCTTCTACTGGTGTTGTTGGTAGGTTTCCAGTTACAGAGCTTTTAGAATCCATTTTGAATGTAGACTTAGCTTTTTCAGTAGTGAAATACACATCTCCATCTATTTTAGCGCCTACTAAGCTAAAGTTTTCTGCTGAAACATAAAGATCTCCTTTGAATGTTCCATTTGTAATTCTAGCATTTGGACTCTTTATAGTTAGTTTTGGTGCTGTTAATGAATATCTAGCTGTTACTTTTCCAGCAGCATCTTGATTGTAAAGAGCTATGTTACGCTCAGTTTTACCATTGTGTTTAAAAGTTCCATCTAAAACAAGTGCTTTAGTAGTAGATAAGTTTTTGCTAGTAGCTATTATCCATTTACCATCTTTGCTCATTGATTTTTCTAAAACAGCTATACTACTTACATTTGTTGAAGCAGCTGAAACTGCATCAGTTTTTGGTGGTGTTGATGGTTTTGCATGTAATTTAGCATGAGTAGCTTTTCCAACTATACCATCAGCCTTAAGACCATTTTTAACTTGGAAGCTTTTTACTGCAGTTAACGTTTTCTGACCGAATACACCATCTATTTTATAAAGATCTGTATATCCTTTTTTGTAAAGTTCAAATTGTACAAGTTGTACTTGGCCACCTTTAGAACCTAATTTAACAGTTTCTTTAACTGGATTTATCATTGCACGAGTTATTGGATTTGCTATACCATTAGCAGTAAGACCCTTCTTAGCTTGATACTTCTTTACTTCAGCTTGTGTTTTACTTCCATATATTCCATCTACAGTAAGCTTCGCACCGTTATTGTTAAGCATAATTTGTAAAGATCTTACATCGTTACCTCTTGATCCTATTGTAAGTGAACTGCTTTTAGGTGCAGTTGATTTGCTTGATGACTTGCTTGATGACTTACCACTTGATGGCTTACTTGGTGTTGGCTTAGGTGCTGGTGTTGATGTACTGCCTGAAGCTGCAGAAACTACATCTGCCCCAAATGATCCTTCTAAATTACTTACTGGCATTGAGAATGTCAACGTTGCAGCTAAAACAAAACCTGCTATCATCGTTCTTTTTTTCACAGAAATTCCCCCTTTATTATACTTTTTTAAAATATTTTTAAAATATTTTGCAAATAAAAACAATCATACCGAAATAATTTAATGAATTATTTTGTTACTTTAACCATGATCTTAAGATATATTGTTCTCATTTGTAAAACGTTTCACAATGTAAGTATATCAATTAGATATTTAAAAGTAAATAGCTTCTTCACATAATCTTCACATAACCTTCACATATTTTTCGACAAAAAATCCCCCAAACTTATTAGTTTGAGGGAACATAAAATATACTTAAACTTCACTTAAAATCCTTGTAAGCCTTTGATATAAGGCTATTTCTTTTGTAGCTTTACTATAGTCTCTACGTGAGGAGTATTTGGGAACATATCCATACATCTAACTTTTTCTATATCATATCCGTAATTTTTAAACTCAACTAAATCTTTAACTAATGTCTTAGGATTACATGATATATATATTATTTCTTTTGCATTAAAGTTAACAATATCCTTTATTGCATCTTTGTGAACTCCAGGTCTTGGAGGATCTACTATTATTAAATCCGGTTTTGCTTTTATAGTCTTGACCTTTTGTCCAACATCTCCAGCTATAAACTCGCAATTGTTTAAATTATTTAACTTAGCATTTTGTTTAGCTGCATCTACTGCTTCTTCTACTATTTCTATACCAATTACTTTTTTTGCTCTTTGAGCCATAACTTGTGCTATTGTTCCTGTTCCACTGTATAAATCAAATATAACTTTGTTTTCGTATTCTCCTATAAACTCTCTTGCTATATTATATAAGACTTCTGCACCTTTAGTATTAGTTTGGAAGAAGGAAAAAGGTGATATTTTAAATTTAAGACCTAGTAATTCTTCATATATATAATCTCTTCCATGTAATACTCTAAGCTCATCACAATATACAGCATCAGATAATCTATCGTTTACAGTGTGTAATATACTTACTAAGTTTGCTTCTAAGTTCAAGTCTAATAATATATTCTTATATTCAGTCATATCAAAATCCAGCTGAGATGATGTAACTATATTTACCATTATCTCATTTGTGTTTATACCTTTTCTCACAACTAAGTTTCTTAAATAACCTTCATGGCTTAAAGTTCTATAATAAGGTATTTCCTTTGAACCAAAATATTCTACCGTAGATTTTAATACTTGTAGAAAATCATCATCTATTAAGAAACATCCATCTACAGTTAATATATCCATGTTTTTACCTTTTTTATGAAGGCCTAATGTCAAGGGGCCTCCCTTTATTTCATCTCCAAAAGTATACTCCATTTTATTTCTATATTTTCTCTCTCCCGGACTAGAAGTTATATCTTGAAACTGAAATCCAAATAAATTTTCATTTAAAAATAAATCCATAACTTGCTTTTCTTTTATTTCTAATTGTTTATCATAAGGAACAGATAAAATTGTACATCCACCACATGCATCAAAGTGTTTACATGGATCTTGAGTTTCTAGAGGAGATCTTTCTAACACCTCTAGTAATTTTACTTCTGCTTTGTCTTTTCTAACTTTCTTTACAAGGGCTTTAACCTTTTGACCAGTTATTCCGCCCTTCATCTCAACCTTTTTATCATCTATATAAGTTACACTATTTCCTCCAAATGCCATCTTATCCACGTTAATTTCAATTATCTCTCTTTTTTTCACTTTTATTCCTCCATTAAAGCTCTTATTTCATTTATATTTTTCTTTCCTTTAGATTCTAAATAATCTATTATTTTATTAATAGAAGTATTCATAATAAGTTCCTCAGGCATATTTATATCCTTAAATACTTCTAAAACTGAATCAAACTTACCTATATCAAAAGCTATATGAGTATCACTTCCTGCAACTACTTTTACCTTTAATTTTCTACACAATTTTACTATTTCTATACATCTTTCTTTACTTCCAACCCTACTCTTTCCAAAAGAACTATTATTTATTTCTATTAATACATTATTTTCTTTGGCAGCTTTTACAAATCTTTCAATATCTATATCAAAGTAAGGATTACCTGGATGGCATATTACATCTACATATGGATTTTTCATAGCACTTATAATGGCATTAGTATGTTGCTCTTTGGTTCCTTGAGGTATACATACGTCATGTAAGCTAGCTAATACTATGTCTAATTCTTTTAATGTTTTTTCACCTACATCTATATTACCATCATAATCTATTATGTTTGCTTCAACGCCTCTTAAAACGTATATGCCGTCTATAATTCTAGGTATAATTCTTTGATTGTTTATATGAAATATATGAGGCCCTCCAGGCATATAAGGTCCATGATCTGTAAGGGCAAACATCTTTATTTCATTATTCTTAGCTTCTCTTACTAAATCATGTAAAGTAGAATAAGCATGTCCACTAGCTAGTGTATGACAATGAGTATCTAAAACCATTTTCATTTATTTCACCTTCTTATCTTTGTTCAAGAAGCACTAATTCTTCATCACTTAATTCTCTATATTCTCCTAAAGCTAATTTTTCATCTAATTTCAATCCGCCCATAGATATTCTTTTTAGATATATAACTTTTTTACCTACACTTTCAAACATTCTTTTAACTTGATGAAACTTCCCTTCGTGTATAGTTAATTCTATTTCCGATATGTTATCAGACTTTATTATATTAAGGTTCGAACTCATAGTTACATACCCATCATCAAGTTCTACTCCTTTTTCAAAAGCTTCAATGTCATCCTCTGTAACAATACCTTCTACTTTTGCATAATAAGTTTTTGGTACATGTTTCTTAGGAGATAAAACCCTATGGGATAACTGACCATCATTTGTAAGTACTAATAAACCCTCAGTATCTTTGTCTAATCTACCAACTGGAAATGGTTCAAATACAAGGTACGTAGGATCTATTAAATCAAGTACCGTTTTATCGTGTTTATCAAAGGTTGCAGATACACATCCGGCTGGCTTATTTAACAATATATATATATATTCTCTGTAATCTACTTTTTCTCCATCAAATACTATACTATCATTCTCTGGATCTACTTGCATTGCTGAATTTTTAGCTGTTTCTCCATTTACAGTAACTATACCGTATTTGCAGTATTTTTTTATTTCCGCTCTACTTCCATATCCTAAATTAGATAATACTTTTTCTAATCGCTGTTTTTTACCCATTTTATCCTCCAACTTCTATGTACTGAGTTTTTAGAAATGTTCTCCATTTTCATAGTATTTCTCTTTTTCAAAAACTGTAAATGCTAAATCCATACTTTCTATATTTAAATTATTTCTCATATTATCTGTAATTATTTTTGCTACCTTATCTTGTATTTCTTGACCTCTATCGAACCAAGATACCTCTACAAATGGGTATACGTCTGATATTTGTCCATTTCTTATAGCTAAAGATTGTATGCATTCTATTTCAAAATAATCCCTTGGACATTTTACTGCTTCAACTAATTCATCTATCATATTTTCACTTATTTTACATATTTCTTCTGCCTTTACACCTCTTATTTTTATTTGTGGCATACTACACCTCCTAATTTCACTATTATAAGTATTATTATACATGAATATTATTATACTTTTTAATTTTGGTTATTACAATTTTATCTATACATTTTTTAATTTTTATGGGTATAATATATTTGGTAAAGAAATACAATAATGTATTCATAATAACTTATTATTTTACATATCAAAGGGAGGATTAACGATGGCATTAATTAGTACTAAAGAAATGTTTAAAAAAGCTTATGAAGGTGGATATGCTATAGGCGCTTTCAATATAAGTAACTTAGAGCAAGTACAAGGAGTATTAAAAGCTGCTAAAGCTAAAAATTCATCTGTTATGTTACAAGCTTCATCTTCAGCTATAAAGTATACTGGACCTAAGACATTAGTAAATATGGTTGAAACTGCATCTAATGAACTAGGATTAGATGTTGCCCTACACTTAGATCATGGATCAAATCTAGATGCGGTTAAAATGTGTATAGATGCAGGATTTACATCCGTTATGATAGATGGTTCTCACCACGAATACGAGGAAAACGTTAGAATAACTAAAGAAGTAGTAGATTACGCTCATGAACGTGGAGTTGTAGTTGAAGCTGAACTTGGCGTATTAGCAGGTATTGAAGATGATGTAGTAGCAGCGCATCACGTATATACTGACCCAGATCAAGCAGTAGACTTTGTAGAAAGAACTGGTGTTGATTCATTAGCAATAGCTATAGGAACTTCTCACGGAGCATTTAAATTTAAGGGTGAAGCTAAATTAAGATTCGATATATTAGAAGAAATTCAAAATAAATTACCAGGATTCCCAATAGTTCTTCATGGTGCTTCTTCTGTTGATCCTGAAGTTATTGAAACTTGTAATAAGTACGGAGGAAATATAGCTGGTGCTAAGGGTATACCTATAGATATGTTAAGAAAAGCTACTTCTATGGCTGTATGTAAAATAAATATGGATACAGACTTAAGATTAGCTATGACTGCAGCTGTAAGAAAATTCTTAGTTGAAAACCCAAAAGAATTTGACCCAAGAAAATATATAGGTGCTGGTCGAGATGCTATACAATCAGTTGTAGAAGATAAAATAGAAAACGTTTTAGGTTCTATTGATTCAGCTAAATAGTTACTAAAAAGGATGAGATACTAATATCTCATCCTTTTTTAATTATAAAATTTTGATTCGCCTTGCAATAACCTTTTCGATATTATTTTTGTCAAATTCATAAGAGATGCTATTTTAATGTTTGCAAATGATATAACAAATACAAACTTAACATCTGTAAAAGTATCATCTATGTCGTATATTTCAAAGTAACATCTTAAATTATCATATATATATTCCTCTTGTAAATCAGCTTCAATTTCATCACAAGCATCTTTCAAATAAGCTCTTATATCTTCAAATAATACTTGAAAATAAGATTCATCTACGTCTTCTCCAAGTTCCTCCATTAAATCGTCTAGGTCTTCATATCTAAATACAGATTTATCTAGTTTACAGTCAAATGCCATTATGTTTTTCTGATTTATAGTATTAGAGATATCTTCTACATATTCAAAGTCCGGGCGTAATCTCAATGATTCTATTACATCTTCGCTTTTAAGTTTTAACTTTCCTCTTTTATTTTGGAAATTAACTTCTATCATATTTAACCTCCCCCAAGCCATATTATAAGGATAAACCTTTTATTATATCGCTTATTTCATACCAATTTTTGACTCTTATTATATTTTCGTGACTTATATCTTTATTATAATTAGTTTCTATAAGAAGCACCTTTATACCTTCATGTGCCAAATCTAGGGCATTATCAGGATTATCTTCTATAAAAATATCACAGTTTAACTCTTTTGCTTTATCTACCTTATAGTAGCTTCCTAATAAGTGAACGTCTATTTTGGGGAATTCTTTCTCCATTAGCCATTCCAATGTATATTGTTCCAATACATTACTTCTAGCTGTTACAAAGTATACATTGTGTTCATTATATAATTTAGTTATTATATTATGGGAACCTTCAACTATATCTGCTTCTTTATAACAATAACTATATTCATTATGAAACTTTTCTAATATATCTTCTAAGGATTTATTATATAAAACTTCTAGCTTATGAGTATAACAATCTTCAGCTTTTATATTTTCATCATATATCTCATTCATATAAGGTATAAAATGATATGGGTCTGTTATAGTTCCATCTATATCTATACAAATATTTAAATTTTTCATATATGTCCTCCAGGTATAAGTATGACTTTACAAGTTAACTATTATAACATAGTCTATGTTTTAATGCAAAATTCTACTTATTTATATAATTCTAAAAAGCCTACTTTTGCAAGCAAGCTTTTTAGAATTATATTTAATTTTTTATTTCGGCTTCAACTATCTTTACTTTTTCTACGAAATTTTTTATATATTCATCAGATAGTTCCATATACTCTTTTACTTCTCCCAAATATTTAGGGTTTTTTGTATTTATAAAACTCACTCCAGATTCCATTGCCTTACTTCTTAGTATATAAGCTTTTTGAACATCGATTTTTGCATTATATAGTTCTTTTTCATATTTTTCTCTAGCCAAGTCTGGAACCTCTAATGCCTCATATGTCTCAACAACTTCTTCGCATTTTTGTTGTGCATCTACTACTTCTTTCTTTATTTGCTTTAAGTTTGATGCATCTTCTAAAAATACCTTTGCATTTGGTATACATTCTCTCATAGGAATTAATGCTATCTTTTCTATATCATAAACTTCACTTTTAAATTCAAATACTAAATCAGAATCTTTTACTTCTTCTTTATTATTTTCTACATTTAAAGTAGATTTAGGTTCTTCTCCTATATTTTCTTCACTTTCATCATTTATAACAATCTCTTTTTCTTTATTTGGACTTTGCTTTTTAATACCCACTGATTTTGTGTCTTTAGATACACTTTCCTTTTCTAGTTCTACTTCATCTGCTGCATAAGAATTATAATAAATCATATCCCTTATACTATTTACTTTACTTATATATATGTTACTTATAAGTATAAGACTAGATAATACGGTATATATACTAGCATATGTGCAAGCTCTTTTAAGGTTCTTATTGTTTCTAAACAAAATTACTAAAGGTATTAAATACAAGAGCAAGATCACCAAAATCCACCTCATAGATCACGACTCCTTTATACTTTAAATTGAGATTGATATAAACTTGCATATATTCCTTTTTTGTCGATAAGCTCCTCGTGTTTTCCAATCTCTGATATTTTATCTTTATCTAAAACCACTATTCTATCTGCATTTTTTATTGTTGCTAATCTATGTGCTATTACTAGAGTTGTTCTATCCTTACTTAAATCATATAGAGCTTTTTGTATTATTTGCTCGGTTTTATTATCAAGTGCTGAAGTAGCTTCATCTAATATTAATATCTTTGGATTTCTCAAGAACATCCTTGCGATTGCTATTCTTTGTTTTTGTCCACCTGATAACTTTACACCTCTTTCTCCTATATAACTATCATATCCATTTTCTAGAGAAATTATAAATTCATGGGCATTTGCACTTTTAGCTGCTTTTATTATTTCGTCATCACTTGCCCCTATATTTCCATAAGCTATATTTTCTTTTATAGTTCCATAAAATAAAAAAACATCTTGTTGAACTATTCCTATATTATTTCTTAATGACCTTAAAAATATATCTTTAATATCTATATTATCTATTTTTATACTACCACTTCTCACACCATAGAATCTAGGAATTAAACTACATAAAGTTGTTTTACCAACTCCTGATGCACCTACAAATGCAACTGTTTCGTTTGGTCTTATATGTAGACTTATATCATTTAATATATCTTTTTTATCTTCATATGAAAAATGGACATTCTCGAATTTTATATCCCCTTTTACATTTTCTATATTTATAGCACTTTTTGAATCTTTTATACTTGGATTAATATTCATTATTTCCATAAATCTTGAAAAACTTGCCATTCCCTTTTGATAGCTTTCTATTAGATTAGATATTTTTCTTATAGGCTGTAAAAACAATGATATATAAAGCAAAAAACCTACTAAGTCTCCTATAGTAAGATCATGCGTAGTTATTAGATATCCACCGTATATTAAAATAATGAGATTTATAAAATTTGAAAAAAATGTAATTCCGGAAAAAAATTCTGCCATTGCTTTATAAGAATCTTCTTTTGCTTTTCTAAAATTTAAATTACCAATTCTAAACTTCTTTTCTTCATATTGTTCATTATTAAAAGCTTTAACAACTCTAATTCCACTTATACTATCCTCAGCTTGAGAATTTATATCCCCAAGCTTTGATCTTAACTCTCGGAATGACTTTCTCATAGACTTATTTTTATTTATACCAAAATACAATATGAATGGTATTATAATCAATACAGCTACTGCAAGCTTTACGTTTAACACCATCATCATAATAGATGAACCTATTAATGTTATAGTAGCTATAAACAAATCTTCAGGCCCATGATGTGCAAGTTCTGAAATTTCATTTAAATCATTAACTAGCCTGGACATTATTTGGCCTGTTTTATTGTTATCAAAATAGGAGAATGATAGTTTATTTATATGAGAAAATAAATCTTCTCTCATATCATATTCCATTCTTACCCCTAACATATGACCCCAATAATCTACTATATATTGAAGCGCACTTCTTAATACATATATAACTAGAAGTATTATGCCTATTGTTATTAATAGCTTTAGGTTCTTAGATGGTATTATATTATCTATAATATTTTTAGCAACTATAGGAGATATTAAATCTATTATAGATATTAAAAAGGCACATGAAAAATCTAATAAAAACAATCCTTTATGTGGTTTATAATATTGAACAAACTTTCTTACCATGTGTTTTCCCCCCTTACCCACCACTTTTATATTATTTACCAATTAACGTATATTATTCCATTACTTTTATAAGTTTAAATTCTGTATAATCACATGAAGCTAATAAATATTCAACTCCATTGTAAACTTCCTTTAATCCCATATTAAAAGATTCTTTTCCGTGAAGATGTCCATATATAACTTTTTCAACATTATACTCTTTGTATAGTTTAGTAAATTCTGATTCTTCTAGTTTATCATTAGTAGGAGGATAATGAGTTATTACTATTATTTTTTCATGTCCGTCCTTTTTTGCAGCATCTAGAGATAACTTTATTCTATGTACTTCCCGAGGATATATTTTTTTATCATTTTCATCAAATTTTACTTCATTAGGACATATCCATCCTCTTCCTCCACATACAGCGTATTCCTCGTACATATAATAATTATTTTGTAAAAACTTCATATTATCAAATAATTTATTTAACTTTCCTACAGTAGTCCACCAATAATCATGATTTCCTTTAACAAATATTTTATTTCCTGGAAGTTTGTCTATGATATCTAAATCAGGCATTGCCTCTTGCATATTTATTCCCCAAGAAGTATCTCCTAACACTAATACAGTATCATTATCATCTACATTATTTATCCAATCTTTTATTATTTTTTCCTCATGATTTTTCCAGTTGTCTCCGAAAATATTCATAGGTTTATTTACAGCTTCTGAAAAGTGTAAATCTCCTATTGCATACAAAGCCATATTATCACTTCCTTCTTTAAATAATTATATCCTAACTATATATTCTTTATAATTTTATACAATAAATAATAAGCATACAAAAATAAAAGAAGTGAAATTACTTCACCTCTTTTTTATATTGCTCTAATATCTCGTCTATTTCATTTTTTAAAATTATAATCTCACTTATATCTCTTTCATTATCTATTCTATCTAGTCTTCTTTGAAACATTATAGCCTTATGAGTTTCTCCTATATTGTAAAGTTCTTGTATTCTATTTAATACATCCCTTATAGTTATAGATTTCACTTGATACATTACTTGAGCTTTCATTATTTCTTCTCTTATTTCGCTCATTTCTTGATCTAGTAAAAAAGCTGCATCAGCTGCTCGTCTCAATCTAACTTCTATATCTTCAGGTATATAATGTTCGTATTTATATTTTAATGAATGTTCTATTGTAGCCCAGAAATTCATAGCTAAAGTTCTTATTTGTATTTCAGCTAATATTTCCTTAAATCCTAAAATTGTATTTATAGGATACTTTATTATTACATGATAACTTCTATAACCGCTGTCCTTAAAATTTTCTATATAATCTTTTTCATATACTATAGCCATATCATTTCTATTTTTTATAATATCTACTATAGTATGTATATCCTCAACAAATTGGCACATTATCCTTATTCCAGCAATGTCCTCCATTGTATCTACCTCATCTAAAGGTATACCTAACCTCTTAGATTTAGATATTATAGATGCTATTTTTTTTACTCTTCCTGTAACAAATTCTACAGGAGAGTATTCCCCCTTATTTAAAAACTCTTTTCTTATATTTTTAAACTTTACTTTTAGTTCTTCTATTCCATGTTCATAAGGTACTAATATATCATCCCACTTTTCATATTCCATATTACTCACCCTTTATATCGTTTTTAACTCTATATATTTTACCATAAATTATCGATTTTTTGTACAATAATGCGAATTTTCATTATAAGGTTCGTAGTACAATAAGATAAATTATACATAGAATATACAGTATGTCCTTTTAAGTCTGCAATATTAAACAGCCCTATTTTATTATATGAGTTATATTTAGTTTATCCACTCTATATTTTAATTTATCATATAAAAATTATTTGGTTAACCTATATAAATAATTTTTTTAATTTATTAAGAGTCTTATTTCTTATATTATTGTCTTTTGTTATTTTAATCTTTATATTACTAGATATCCTTTCATTAAACATAGATTCTATGAAATATTCTACTATACCTCTATCCTTAAAATTTATGTTGATTATTCCTTTAGAATATAATTTAGAATCTAATGTAACTATTTTATCAGACAAATTCAAACGATTATCTTTACTCATATAATCTTCATAAGGCTTAAAGTCTTCACAATAAGAAATCTTATAGTTTATTACGTTATCACTTATGTTTAAATCATATGTCTTTCTCATATATTTAGCAAATTCTACATTTTGTTTTTTTACTTTATTTAAATTACTATTGTAATCCTCTTTTATCCAATGTCCGTATATTCTACAATTAAGTGGCCTTACTTCATATATAGAACACCTATTATTTTCATCTTTAAATGGACATGGTAGTTTTTCTACATACTCTAAAAAATAATAATCAAAAATATTATTCATACTATTCGATTTTAATTTATTGCTTTTTTGTAAATAATTATATATGTTTAGAAATTCAACTAAATTTATTCCAACAGACTCCATGCAACAGTTTCCGCATCCTTTGCAGTTGCCTTTTGGAACAGAATCATATACTTTATTTAGTTCTGAGAAAATATTATTTTCTTCACAATACTTTATGCTCTTTAATATAGTTTCCTTTTTTATACTAGGCATTATAACATCTCCTTGTTATAATATATTAGGTTAACACAAAAGAATATTATACCATAATTTATACATATTAGTAGGAGGTAATTTTTTATGAATAGATATGCCAAGGTAATATCTCCAATGGGAATATACTTTACAAAAGACTTTGAAAAAAAGAAAAAAGATTTAATTAAAGTTAGAGAAGTAAAAGAAGATACCGTAAAAAAGTTTTTCTTAGCAGCTGATTGCGAAGTTTTAGTAATATTTGAGGAAAGTGGCAAAGAAATATTAATAGACCCTTTTTCTTCAGAAGAAGATATAAAAAAGTATTTAGGTCCAAAATTTATAAAAAGATAAAATTTTTTCAAAAAATGTATAACAAATTAAAAACTTGTACATATTATAATTGTACGAACAAAGATTTAACTCAATCTCCCCCTTTGAGAACTTCCATGCTCCCCCAAGGAAGTTCTCTTTTTTTTAAAAAAATTTGGTAATATTTTCACTATATGAGAATATACTATACTATAAAGATGCAAGGCGGCATAGCCAAGTGGTAAGGCAGAGGACTGCAACTCCTTTATCCTCGGTTCAAATCCGGGTGCCGCCTCCATTATTAATAAGGGTAGACTTAAATATATTTAAGTCTACCCTTGTTAGATTTATAAGAACTTTTTAACTGCTTTTCCGTTTAAATAATCACACTTATCTCCTTGATATATATTGTTTGTCTCCATATATTCATCTATCATATCTTTTATCTTCCACCAAGAAGTATTCCAATTACAGAATAGTGTATTTTCTTCAGGGGCTCTTCCTATTAATCTGTGAATTACTATGTCTTTAGACAAATATTGTAAAAATATAGATACTCTTTTTACATACTCATTTAAATCTATCATACTTATTTCATTGTTAATATACTGTTGTGCCATATCTGTTTCTTTTGCTATATATAAAGAATGTAGTTTTACTCCATCTATTCCTAATGCCGATAATATCTTTGCATTTTCTATTACATCATCCATATTATCTCCTGGCAAATTTAGTATAAGATGAGCACAAACTTCAAAACCGTATTTTTTAATTCTAAATACAGCATCTATAAACTCAGCTAAGCTATGTCCCCTATTAATTTTATTTAAAGTATGATAATTAACTGTTTGAAGCCCCATCTCTATAGATATATTTATATTATTTTTTTCACTTATATTCTTTAGTATTTTAAGATATTCGTCATTTATAGAGTCTGGTCTTGTAGATATATCTATCTCAACTATATCATCCATAATAGCTTCATTTATATACTCTTCAAATTTTTTTAAAGGCATATAGGTATTCGTATAGTTTTGAAAATAAGCTATAAACTTATTTGCTTTATACTTTTTTCTTATATAATCCATATTTTTAATAAGTTGGTCTTTTACAGATAAGGTATTTTCTAGACTTTCAAATCCTGCGCCTACATCTGCACAAAATGTACAACCTCCTTTGCTTATCTCTCCATCTCTATTTGGACAAGTTATAGGCAAGTTTAAAGGTAATTTATAAACCTTCTCTCCGTATTTTTCTTTAAGATAATTAGAATATATTTTATATCTATTATTCATTTTGCCCTCCTGATAAATATTTGTTCTTAACTACTATGTAATACTTAGTCACTTAATATTTTTAATACTATATACATTAATATATACTAATTTACTTATACTATAGATGTAAATAATATATATTTAAAAATTTATTATTTAAAGTTTATTGACAAGTCATCAACTATATCGTAATATATGAATATAGCATTTTTGGAGGGGATAAACATGGAAACATTCTTAAATAACCCTAAATTATTCGAGGAAAGTGCTGAAATATTAAAAGCATTGTCTCACCCAGTTAGATTATGTATAACAAAAGGCCTATTAGATGCAGGTAGCAGCAACGTTACTAACATGCAAATATGTTTAGACATGCCTCAATCTACTATTTCTCAACATGTTGCAAAATTAAAATCTTCAGGTATAATTACCGGCGAGAGAAATGGTCTTGAAATAATATACAGAGTTTCTAATGAAAAGGTTGCAAGAGTAATAAAAGCTTTATTTGAAGAATAATTAATAACTTAGAAAAAATATAAAAGAAGTCAATTTATATTATTATATATGACTTCTTTTGAAAATTAAATCATATTATTATAATATAAGGATTATTAGATTAATATAATGAAAGGGGATTTTAAAAATGTCTAAAAAAGTAATTATAGTAGGTGGAGTTGCTGGCGGTGCTTCTACCGCAGCTAGACTTAGAAGAGTTGATGAAAACTGCCAAATTATAATGTTCGAGAAAGGAGAGTATATTTCATTTGCTAACTGTGGTCTTCCTTATCATATAGGAGAAACTATAGCTGATAGAAGTAATCTTCTTGTTCAAACTGTAGAAGGAATGTCTTCTAGATTTAATATGGATATAAGAAACTTAAGTGAAGTTATTAAAATAAATAAAGATAATAAAACTGTTACTGTAAAAAATCATAAAACTAATGAAACATACGAAGAATCTTATGATGTTTTAGTACTATCTCCAGGAGCTAACCCAATTAAGCCTCCAATTCCTGGAATAGATAAAGCTAATAATTTATTTACACTAAGAAATATACCTGATACAGATGTAATAAAAGCATTTGTAGATATTCGAAAGCCTAAACGTGCTGTTGTTATTGGTGGTGGATTTATAGGCCTTGAAATGGCTGAAAATCTTCATGATAGAAATGTTCATGTAACACTTGTTGAGATGTCTAACCAAGTAATGGCTCCAATTGATTACGAAATGGCTTGTATAGTGCACGATCATTTATTTGATAAAGGTGTCGATTTAATACTTGAAGATGGAGTTAAGTCTTTTGAAAATAATGGTACAAAAGTTATATTAAATAGCGGCAGAGAAATAGAAACTGATATGATAATACTTTCTATAGGAGTTAAACCAGAAAGTACAATAGCTAAAGATGCTGGTCTTAATCTCAATGAAAGAGGAGCAATCGTAGTAGATGACCATATGAAAACATCTGATCCTAATATATATGCTCTAGGAGATGCTGTTGAAGTAACAGATTATATAAATGGAAAACCTACTATGATACCTTTAGCTTGGCCTGCAAATAGACAAGGAAGGATAGTCGCTGATAATATCTCTGGTAGAGATATTAAATATCCAGGTACATTAGGCTCTTCTGTGGCTAAGGTGTTCGATTTAACAGTTGCTTCAACTGGGAATAACGAAAAGTTATTAAAAAGACTTAGTATAGACTATAAAGCATTACACATACATCCAGGGTCTCATGCTGGTTATTATCCTGGTGCATTCCCTATATCACTTAAACTAATATTTGATCCTAAAGATGGAAAAATATTCGGTGCACAAGGTGTTGGTCTTGATGGAGTCGAAAAGCGTATAGACGTTATAGCTACTGCTATAAAAGGTAACCTTACTGTATTTGATTTACCAGATTTAGAATTATGTTATGCTCCACCTTATTCTTCAGCAAAAGACCCTGTTAATATGGCTGGTTACGTTGCGTCAAATATAATAGACGGTCTTGTTGATATAGTTCAGTGGAATGAAATAGATAATATAGTTAAAAATGGCGGTCTATTAATAGATGTTAGAGAGTCTGAAGAAAGAGATATGGGATATATAGAAGGCTCAATAAATATACCTTTAGGTGAACTTAGAAATAGAATGAAAGAGATACCAAAGGATAAGGAAGTATATTTAACTTGTCAAGTTGGTTTAAGAGGATATATCGGAGCTAGAATTCTTTCTCAATATGGATATACAGTTAAGAACTTAGATGGTGGATATAAGACTTATGCTTTAGTTAAAGGTATAAATGGTGACCAAGGAAAAAAGTATGATGCTCCAGTTGATGATTCTGGAGTTATAAAAGGTGGATCTCGCTTGGATAATGAAGAATTAAAAGATATAAATGCACATGTAACACTTAATGCATGTGGCCTTCAATGCCCTGGTCCAATAAGAAGAGTTTTTGAAGAAGTTAATAAAATGAATGAGGAAGAAATTTTAGAAGTTAAAGCTACTGATCCAGGATTTGCTAAGGACATATCTACTTGGTGTGAAAGAACGGGAAATACTTTAATAAGGTCTGAGTTTGATAAAGGTGAAAAGGCATTTAAAGCATTTATCCTAAAAGGAAATAAACAATTAAATAACTCTGATGCCTCTTGTACTGTAGGATCAGCTGCTATATCTAATCAGTCTAAAGATGGCGCTACAATGGTTGTATTCAGCGGTGAGTTAGATAAAGCAATAGCATCATTTATAATAGCAACTGGTGCGGCTTCAATGGGTAAAAAGGTGACTATGTTCTTTACATTCTGGGGATTGAATATATTAAAGATAAAAGACAAACCATCAGTTAAGAAAGATTCAATGGAAAAGATGTTTGATATGATGCTTCCAAAACATACTGGCCAGCTTCCACTATCGAAAATGAATATGGGTGGTATGGGACCTAAAATGATAAGTCATATAATGAAGAAAAATAATGTAGATGATTTAGATACCTTAATAAAGAATGCTATAGATATGGGTGTTAATGTTGTAGCATGTGCTATGTCCATGGATTTAATGGGAATAAAGAAGGAAGAACTTATAGATGGAGTTGAAATAGCTGGAGTTGCTTCATATCTTGGTGCGGCTGATGAATCTGGATTAAACTTATTCATATAAAAAATATCTCAATACAAAAATAAACCTTTTTTGACAATAATATTTATTTTAAAATGTCGAAATATGTTTCTTTCAAAAAAAATAAGGGGGCCTTAATAGGCCCCTTTATTTAATAAGTTTTTAATTTTATATATTTATTATATTAACATATGATTTAAAAGTCAATAATTAATTGATATATTTTTCAGAAAATTTTTAATTGTTTTCATTTACTTATAAATCTAATTATATAAACAAATCTACTCTATAAATGAAATATTTACTTCTTTATATCCTATATTTTTTAATGTTGTTTTCAACGAACTTTCTGTATTATTTTTTACTTCCTCTACAAATCCCTCTGACATTATCTTTTTCTCATATTCATCCTTGTATTTATTAAGTTCCTCGAAAACCTCATTTATGGTTACTTTATTAAATATAGAGTTTTTTATATCATAAACATAGACATTTTGTTGATCTATATAATGGTCTAATATTACACATTTTTTAATTTGGATATTTATAATCTCTCCCGTATTTTTTGTAACTTTTATATCATCGCCATTTATTCCTGCTTTAATAACTCCATTGTACTTTACTATAAAGGATTTTTCTGTAAAAGGTATTTTTACATTATTTACAGTTTTATCTTTTTTAAAAGTCACTATATTTGTGTAATTATATTTAGTAGTTGTAATTTCTAAAACTTTATATATAGTATCCATTATTGCACTCGTATTTTTTTTAGTATGTTCAGATAAAATATACTTATAACTAAATATCGAAACAAACACGCATACTAATGTTATAAAAATTATTGACATTTTTTTAGTTTTTTTTACTTTTTGTACCAAAATTCTACCCCCTTTGATATAATATAAATATTGCAATATAACAATTTCTTAAGTGAAAGGAGCATTACAATGCCTGCATTAGTATTCGGACATAAAAACCCTGATACAGACTCAGTATGTTCTGCTATAGCTTTAGCTAAGTTAAAAAACATGCTAGGATATAAAGCTACACCTTATATATTAGGTGAAGTAAGAAAAGAAGCTCAGTACATCTTAAATCACTTTAATGTAGAATATCCTGAAATTTTAAAAAATGTTAAAATACAGGTTAAGGATTTACAGTATGACAAAGTAATTCCTATGGATCCATACGAATCTGTATTAGAAGCATATAAGACTATGGATAAAAACAATATAAGAACTTTGCCTATAGTAGATGAAAATGGAATTTTCATAGGACTTATAACTATGAAAGATATAGCTACAGGATTGCTTTTAAATAATCATAGAACTATAAACACTTCTATATCAAATATATGCAAAGACTTAAATGGTTCAGTACTAGTAAATTGTAATCCAACTATAAATGGTAGAGTTATAACTTTATCCTTTGGTTATGAAACTATAAAAGAAGTAGTAACTCAAGGAGATATAGTAATAGTTGGAGATAGATACGACACTATTGGCTATGCTATAGAAACTAAGGTGCAGTTAATAGTAGTTACTGGAGACCAAGAAGTTCCAGGAAACTTATTGCAACTTGCTAAAGACAACTCTGTTTCTATAATATCTGTTCCACTCGATACTTATGAAACTTCTAAACTTATAAATCATTGTAACTATCTTAAATCAATAGTTAACACTAACGATTTAATTGTATTTAATGAAGATGATTATGTTGATGATATAAAAGATGATATGATAAATACTAATTTTAGAAGTTACCCTGTAACAGATGATAGTAATAAGTTTTTAGGCTTAATTGGCAGAAAACAATTATTAAATCCATCTAGAAAAAAGGTTATATTAGTTGATCATAATGAATATGCTCAAAGTGCAGATGGATTAGATCAAGCTGAGATAATAGAAATAGTAGATCACCATAAAATAGGAGGTATAGCTACATCTTCTCCTATAAACTTTAGAAATGTGACAGTTGGGTGTAGCGCTACTATAATTTATCAAATGTACAAGGAAAATTATTTAGAAGTACCACATGAAATAGCGGGACTTTTAATGTCAGCAATATTATCTGATACATTATTATTTAAATCTCCAACAACTACTGATATAGATAAAAAAGCTGTTGAAGAATTAAGTAATATACTTGAAATTGATTATGAAAAATATGCTATGGAAATGTTTAAAGCAGGTACATCTCTAGAAGGGTATTCTATAGAACAAATAGTTAATATGGACTTTAAAGAATTCAACATTGAAGGCCGTAGAGTTGGTATCGGACAAGTATTTACTTTAGATGTGGATTCTATATTTAATAAGAAAGAAGAATTCTTAAACTATATAAACAATACTAACTACGATATATTATTATTAGCTATAACTGATATAATAAAAGAAGGGTCTTATATACTATATAAAGGTTCTGATAATGTTATGTCTAGTTCATTTGATATAGATGCTCGTCAAGGAGCATTTATAGATGGATTAGTTTCTAGAAAGAAACAGCTAATTCCTAAATTAACTAATGCATTAAAACTAAACAAATAAAAATTTCCTTAAATAGAAAAAGGTATTGATTAAAATTTAATCAATACCTTTCTTATTATTATGCCTTTTCTACGTCACTATAATCTATTCCAAAAGTTTCTACTGTAACTTTTTTCATAACCTGAGGTTCAAGTGGCTTGTCTCTAAAATCAGTTGAAACACTTACTATTTTATCTACTTCTTCTATACCCTCTAATACTCTACCAAAAGAGGCATATTGTCCATCTAAATGAGGAGATTTAGCAACCATTATAAAAAACTGAGATCCAGCAGAGTTAGGACTCGCTGATCTTGCCATAGAGATAACTCCCTTTTCATGTTTTAGGTTATTTGTAAATCCATTAGAGCTGAATTCACCCTTTATAGAATATCCAGGATTTCCTGTTCCTAAACCTTGTGGGCATCCACCTTGTATCATAAATCCAGGTATTACCCTATGGAATATAAGTCCATCGTAAAAACCTTTTTGTACTAAAGATACAAAATTTTTAACTGTATTAGGAGCTATATGAGGATATAGTTCTACAACTATTTTTTCTCCGCTTTCCATTTCAATATTAACTATAGGATTTTTATTTTCCATTTAATTACCTCCATTGTAAAATATTTACAAATAAATTATACTATGTACTTCCTATTTAGTATATACAAAAACACAAAAAAATAAGCTACAGTCGGTAGCTTATTTTTCTTCTATTCCATCTAATTGTGGTGTTTCACGATAATCTATATCTAAAATATTGAGTATTTTTTTAGATCTTTCTTTCGTAGTGCCATTTACTTCTATATAATTCACATTTTCAGATTTGAGAAATCCTATAATAGCTTCATCTATTTCAGTAGCTATTTTCTCATCCTGCCATCTTACTCCATCTTGTACATATCCAAATTCTCTTGGAACATATATTATCAGGTCATAATTTTGTATATCTTCTAATGCTAATGCATATAAATCTTTTAATATTTCTATTTCTTTTTTAGATCTTTGTTTTCTACCTAGCATAAATCTACCATATATATATGGTACAAATGTAGCATAGTCAGTCAATGCATAGTCAAATTGAGATAATTGATCTTCTAATTTCTTTTGCCCTAAATATATTCCATATTGTTCTGCTATACTTTCAATCATACCTTTGTCTCTTAAATACTCAGTTGAATATTCAAAGGCATACCCTACATTTAATCCAGATATTTTCATCTCAACATATAGGTGTTGTATTAGTGTTGTTTTTCCACACCTCGGTCCACCTAAAACAGCTATTCTCTTTGTTGCCATATTTATCTCAACTCCATAGTTTTATTTTAAAAGAACCTTTACATTATACTAATTTTTAGGAGTTTATTCAAGTTTGTAAATAATGTCTTTTGCTAATTCATATCCTTCATTAAATATTTCTTTACAAAACTCTCTTTCAAATTTTAGAGTATGCTCAGAAGTAAGTTTTGTATTTGGTTTTATTATAATTATGTCTTCATCATTATAATGATCCTTTATATAATCAGGTGCAGTATAGTCATTTCTCATAGGTATTATTATTAGTTTATCTACTTTTTCTTCTATAAATGGTGTCAACAATGTATTTCTAATTATTCCACCATCTAAATCATATCCGTCAAATACTCCATTCATAACATCTGTCCTAAAGTCTTCGAATACCTTTCCTACATCATAAGAATCCATTAACTCCTTAAGGGTAACCTCTTCATCTATTTTGCATGGTAAAAGAGAGCTATATTTTATATAATCTAATCCCTTTTCTACATCTTGTTTAGACACATCTACGGTGACTTCTTTTATACTATGATTTCTTATTTTAGTATAATTTACATACAATGACTTTGTATTATCACCTTTATCCTTTAGATCCTTTAATACATTAATTATTTCAGAATTATCCACAACATTATCTTTTATTTTACCATTTACAAAGCTTTTTTCATCTAAATTTGTCCACATATCTTTAAGTTTATCAACATTATCTGTATAAACAAAGTATCCATTTATAGCTCCTATAGACGTCCCTGTTACTATACTAAACTTGTTTATTTTGTTATCATAAAGCGAACATATAACCCCTGCTTGAAATGCCCCTTTGGCACCTCCACCCGGTAAACAAAGTCCTATATTCATTACGCCATCTCCCTTTTGATAGTTCTATATCTCATAAAACTTAATAAAACTTTTGTATATATAGTAATGGTCTATAACAGATCCCAACTCTCTTATTGAATGCATAGCAAGTATTGGAGTTCCTACATCAACTGATGGTATATCTATATGAGTAGAAGATATAGGTCCTATAGTACTGCCCCCTCTTTCATCAGACCTATTTACAAATTTTTGATATGGCACATCAGCTTCCCTGCATATATTCTCATATACTGCTGTAGAGTAGCTATCGCTAGTATAACTTTGATTGGCATTTATCTTTATAACCGGACCTTTCCCCATAACAGGCCTATTAGTTGGGTCGTGTTTTTCTGGCACATTAGGATGAACCGCATGAGCTAAATCTGCTGATATTATAAAAGAAGAATATAGACATCTAAAAAATTCTTCTCTATCTTTATTTAGGCTTAAACATATTCTTTCTAGTATATTTAATAACATATTAGAATCTGCCCCTTGTTTTGTTGAGCTTCCAACTTCTTCGTTATCAAATACAACAGCTACATTTATACCTTTATTTCCATTATTATTACATAAAGCATGTAAACTAGCATGAGCCATAGCTAAATTGTCTAATCTAGAAGAAGATACGAATTCTTCATTAGGTCCCATTAAAATACCTTTTTCATATTCATATAAAAATAAATCAAAGTCTAGTATTTCATCTATATCTATATTCAAATTATTACATATCTCTTTTAATAAAAAATTATCTTTTTCTAATGTATCATTTAAAATACCTACTAGCGGAAGCATATCTCTTTGTTTGTTTAATGCTACACCTTCATTTACACTTCTATTCATATGTATAGCTAAATTAGGTATTATACATATAGGCTTACTTATATTTACTAATATTTCTTTTGGTCTTAATATATTTTCACTTTTTACAGTAACTCTACCGGCTATAGCTAATGGTCTATCTAGCCAAGTGTTGAGTATAGGTCCACCATACACTTCTGTATTTAACTTTAAATACGTTTTTTCGACGTCTATTTCAGCATTTGGCTTTATTCTAAATGATGGAGAGTCAGAATGAGATCCTACAATTCTAAATCCTTCTTCTTCAATATTATTAGAATTTACAGTAAATGCAACTATAGCAGATTTATTCTTTTTTATATAGTATTTTCCCCCTAATTCTAAATCCCATTTATTTAGTAAGTCTATTTCTGTAAAGTTATTTCCACTCAATAATCTTTCTGCGCTTTCTACAGCATGAAATGCAGTAGGACTTTCATATATAAAATCTAACAAATCATTCCCAAATTCCTTAGTTTTCATTTTATTATCTCCTTTTTATATTACATCCAGAGTTGTATAATCTTTATTTATAATCTTTATTCCCTTATTTTCAAATGCAATAGTTACATTTGACCCTTGAACTGATACAACAGTCCCAACTCCAAATTTTTGATGATGCACTTTGCATCCTAGTTTTATATCAGGTATATCATCACTACATTCAGGTTTTATAGTTGCTCCTATATTCGTAGCCACAGTTTTTTTATTTATATTTTGCATATATTTTTGTTTATATTTATCTAATAAATTATATCCTGATTTATAATTTCCAACGCTCGATGATTGGTATTCATCTTTATTTGGCCAATTAACACATTCTTCTGGTAATTCACCTATAAATCTTGACTTAACAGATGCGTTTGTTTTGCCGTATAAAGTTCTTTTAATTGTATGTATCATGAATAACTCTTCTTTAGCTCTAGTTATACCTACATAGCACAGTCTTCTTTCTTCTTCTATCTCTGATTCAATCATAGATTTCATTGCTCTAGCTATAGGAAATATTCCTTCTTCTAGTCCAGGTAGGAAAACTACAGGAAATTCAAGTCCTTTTGACGTGTGCATAGTCATAAGAGACACTCTATCATTATCCTCTTTATTTCTGTCTGCATCAGAAGTTAAGGCAACAGAAGTTAAAAATGTTTCAAGGTCTTTTTCTTCACTACTATTCTCAAATTCTATAGCTATAGATATAAATTCTCTTAAATTATCTATTCTATCTTGACTTTCATCCGATTTATCTTGTTCTAACTCCTTTATATATCCTGTAGTTTCTAAAACTTTCTCTATAAGTCTACTTACAGGATAAGCTTGCTTCATAGCTCTTAATGTTCCTATTATTTCTACGAAATTGTTTATACTAGCTTTAGCTTTAGTAGATATATCAGAGTTAATATCTATATCTAACAGTACAGAGAATATACTTTCTTGTTTAATAACAGATCTATCTTCTATTTTTTCTATTGTTCTAAGACCTATTCCCCTTTTAGGTACATTTATTATTCTTCTTAAACTAATATCATCCTGTGGATTTTGAATTAATCTTAAATAGGCTATTAAATCCTTTATTTCTTTTCTTTCATAGAATTTTATACCACCATATATGTTATAAGGAATTTGCTGCCTATTAAGAGCATCTTCCACTGGACGAGCTTGTGCATTTGCCCTATATAATATTGCAAAATCGCTATAGCTTCTTCCTTGTCTACGCAATTTCAATATAGTATCTGCTATAAAATCAGCTTCTGCGATTTCGTTTTCTGATATGTATATGTTTATAGGCTCTCCTTCTTTTTGCTCACTCCATAACTTCTTTCTCTTTCTCTCTATATTGTTTGCAATTACGGTATTTGCCGCATCTAGTATTACTTGAGTAGATCTATAGTTTTGTTCAAGTTTTACTACATGTACATTATCATAATCTCGTTCAAATTCTAGTATATTTCTTATATCCGCGCCTCTCCATCCATATATAGATTGATCGTCATCTCCAACTACACATATATTTTGATGTTCTTTAGCAAGTAGCTTTATAAATTCATATTGCGCTTTACTAGTATCTTGGTATTCGTCAACCATTATATATCTGAACTTATTTCTATAATAAGCAAGAACACTTTCGTCTTCTTTAAGTAATTCTACTGTCTTCATTATTAAATCATCGAAATCCAGCGCACTATTTCTCTTAAGACGATCTTGATATAACGAATATATAGATGCTATTTTACTCATTCTTAAATCATCCTGGTGAATTTTCTTAAACTGTTCTGGCGATATTAATTTATCTTTAGCACCAGATATTTGACTTATAATGTTCTTTGGTTCAAATACCTTATCGCTTAAGTTAAGTTCTTTTAAACAGTCCTTTATAAGGGTTAATTGATCCCCACTATCATAAATAACAAACGATCTATTATATCCTATTTTATTTATATCTTTTCTAAGTATTCTTACGCAGCAAGAGTGAAATGTACTAATCCACATATCTTTTGTATCTGCAGCTAACGTCTCTTCGACTCTCTCCCTCATTTCATTAGCAGCTTTATTTGTAAATGTTATAGATAATATATGAGATGGATACACCCCTTTATCTTCTATTAAGTGTGCTATTCTATATGTTAAAACTCTAGTTTTACCAGATCCCGCTCCTGCTAGTATAAGAACTGGCCCCGCTATCTTTTCTACTGCTTCTCGCTGAGCTGGATTTAATGTATCTAAATTCATATTGTGCCTCCTCTAAAAAGTTCCATAAGTATATTTTAATTCAAATTATAGAAATGTTCAAACTTAATACAGATTTAATTGACTACTAATTAATTATTTACTATATTAATAAAAATTAGAACAAATCTTTCTTGATGATTTAATATAGTTTTAGTCAATAATAAAAGCAACCCATAAGGTTGCTTATTTATTTATTAAATTTTAATAAAAAAAGACTACGCGGCTACGTCCTACTCTCCCAGGCAGCTTCCCACCAAGTACCATCGGCGCTAAGGAGCTTAACTTCTGTGTTCGGAATGGGAACAGGTGTATCCTCCTTGCTATTGTAACCACATAATCTTTA